>CANQCE010000005.1 GCA_947589655.1 uncultured Clostridia bacterium
GAGGAAAATTGAAAACACACTTTAGCCGCCCGCAAAATGTCCAGCGGAATTTTGCCAGGCGAAAGGGGGCCCGTGGGGGAAACGAATTTTAGGCGTTAGCACCGTGCTTGTTTTTTTTAATAGGTAGGAGATGAAAACGCCCCATCAAGTTTGTCCGTCAGCCGAGATTGCTTCGCAATGCGACACGTTCGCTTTCGCTCACGGCTCAACATGACAATCGGTGCGTGTCGCCGTCCCCGAAAATGTTTACATTTTTGGGGTGGGAAAAATTCTAGTTGCCCCCACGACTTTTAACTTAAATTATTCGGATTGATTTCAAAGAATATAGACGACTTTGCTTTTTTGTCAACACTGTCATAAATTTGTTTTTCAAGTGCATCCGCATTTTCAAGTGTGAAGCGCATCAAAATTTGATAGCGGAATTTGTTTTTTATTTTGTTCACAGGTGCTTTCATCACGTCAAGATACACAAAATCTTCCGCATTCTTTTCTTTAATTTCTTTAATTTTTTCGTAACACTCTTTGCACTCTTGTGCCACAACTTTTTCGTCCTCGTGCGAAAATAGAATCCTCACAATGCGTGCGTAAGGCGGAAATTTGGTCACTTTTCGCAAATTTGCCTCTCGCTTGAAAAAGCCCTTGTAATCGTAATTTGCGGCGAACCGATAAACATAGTGGCGTGGACTATATGTTTGCAAAAACACCTTGCCTTGGTTTGCGCTTCTGCCAGCGCGCCCTGCAACCTGTGTGATAAGTTGAAATGTTCGTTCAATCGAGCGATAATCGGACTGAAACAAACTTTGGTCAGCGTCCACAATGCCAACCAGCAGCACATCCTCAAAATCGTGCCCCTTGGCAATCATCTGCGTGCCAACCAAAATTCCCGGCTTGGCACTGCGAAATTCGTTCAAAATTTTGCGATGTCCGTTTTTTACAGAGGTTGTGTCGTTATCCATGCGAAAAACTGGAACATCTGGAAACATTTTGTGCAGTTCTTCCACCACTCTTTCAGTGCCAATCGCCCCCTGCTTTATGTCACTGCTGCCGCAACTTGGGCAAACATCCAGCGCGTGAAAACGTTTGCCACAATAATGGCATTTCAAGCGGTTTTCAAACCTGTGATACACCAGCGAGACATCGCAATCAGAGCATTTGGCAACATATCCGCAATTTCTGCACCTTTGAAAAGAAGAAAATCCCCTGCGGTTGATGAAAATCATGGCTTGTTTTTTTGCTTTTACAATCTCTTTTAACTCCACCATAAGCGGAATGGAGAAAATGTTGTTGTTGCCGTGGCGCATTTCCATAAGCATGTCAATCACCGTGATTTTTGGCATTTCAAGGCCGTTCACGCGCACAGGCATTTCCACAAGTTGATACTCCCCATCAATCGCCTTGGCGTAACTTTCCAGTTGCGGAGTGGCACTGCCCAGCACCAAAGCACAGTTGTTGTAACTTCGCCTAAACGCCGCAATATCGTGCGTGTCGTAGCGCGGATTGCTCTCCGAAACATAACTTTGCTCATGTTCCTCATCAATAATGATTATCCCCAAATTTTCAATAGGTGCAAAAATGGCAGAACGTGCGCCAACAACCACCCTTGCCTGCCCAAAGAAGATTCTGCGCCACTCGTCAAAGCGCTCGCCAGCCGATAAGCCACTGTGGATGAGTGCCACTTGTTCTCCAAAACGCGCCTTAAAGTTGGCAAGCACCTGCGGCGTAAGCGAAATTTCTGGAACAAGCATAAGTGCGGTTTTGCCCTTTCCCAGTTCCCTTTCAATTAAGTTCATGTAAACTTCCGTCTTTCCGCTGCCAGTCACGCCGTGCAAAAGATAGGTTTTGTTTTCAGAGATTTCTTCAATCGCCCTCTGCTGCAGAGCGGTGAGTTGTTTTTTCTCGGACTTTAAAACATCAAATTCTGGCACGCGGTCAACCTGCTCAGCCTCCAAAATCACCACACCTTTTTGAATAAGTGCCGCAACCGCCGATGCCCCAAATTTTTCTGCCAAAACGCTGCGTTTTTCTCTGCCGTTTTGCTTTAAAAACTCCACCACTTCAATCTGTTTTTTCGCCTTTGCGGAAGGCATTTCAAAATTTTCCGCCAAACGGCAAAAGTGCACCACAAGTTCTTTAATTTTGTCCGTTCTCATCTCACTTGGAAGAAACATCCTTAGGCAACTTGCAAGTTTAAGATGAAGTTTGTCCGCCATATGGAACATCAGCGAGAGCATTTCTGGCTTAATAACGGCAAAATCCTCAATTTTCTCTTTGATAGGCTTCAGTTTGCTTGCATCAAACTCACTCTTTTCCGTGATGCCCACAATAAAGCCTTGCAAAATCCTTGGGCCAAATGGCACAAGCACCCTTTCGCCCACCAAAACCTGCATTCCTTCAGGAATGATATATTCAAATTCTCTGTCCAAGGCTTTTGCATCTTGGTCAATTATTATTTTTGCAAACAAATTTAGTCCCCTCTTAAAAATTAAAAAATATCACTGCCACTGCAATGATATTTTATCATACAATTTTTTAAAATCAAACAAATTTAGTCCTCTATATCACTTGGCTCAATTTTGCCTTCATAAATTTCGTCAAGTGCAATGCTGATGGCTTTTTTATCGGCAGTGGCAAGTTCAGCACGCCTTGTTGTTTCAATTTCTTTGGCTCTTTTGGATGCCAAAATGGCAAGAACATATTTATTTCCATTAGTTTTTGCGGCAAGTCCGTCAATAGGTGGTTCAATCATCATAACTTTAATTCTCCTTCATTTAGCGTTTGCATTTTAACACAAAATAACAAAAATGTAAAGTATTTTTTAAAAAATAAATCCGTTTTTTGAAAATTAATTGATAAAATTTGACAAAAAATATCTTTGAATATATAATAAAGGAAAAGATAAACTATTTTTTGGAGGTAAGAAATGGGCGCAAAGAAAAGGCTTTTAATTGGATTTCTCTCACTTGGCTTGGTGGCAATTGTCATGGTAACATCCATTGCCGTGGTTCTTTCAGCACTTAACGCAAATGTAAACAGCGGCTTCTCCATTTCTTACACTGCAAAAAATATAAATGCCGCAGTGGCAGGCAGTTACAACAATTCTGGAACTGAAAAAAATATGACAATTTCCGGTCAAGAAGGCCTGCTCACCTTTAATGGTGACCAAAGTGACGGGGGGGGGATTTTGACCCTTTAGGAAGTTTTCAGTTCCAACAAGACGATTTTTTAGAGTTAAATTACGCTGTTTTAAACTTTGATGAACAAAATTTGCTGCCTGTAACGGCAGAACTTTCTTCCGCGCCTGAAAACTTGACCGTAACCCTCACCACAAACCTTTACAATGGCACAACAACCACAAACAACTCCACCACCCTAACCGCAAATTCCAAAATCAAAGTTGCAGACGTGCCTTATGCTGGCATTAAAAGCGTGGGAAATGACGGTGATGTTTATGCCGATGCCCTTGTCGAAATGGGGAATATTTTGGATGCACTGAATTCTCAAATGGGTGGCCCTATAGAGGGTGAATACATTTTGCCTTCCTTGTTAAATGTTATAGATGCTCTATCAGTAGATTTAAACGACCAATATTTATCAAATCTGCTACTTCCATGGATGGAAATATGCACCAGATGTTCAATGTATTTTATGCTTGGAACTGGCGACATGAGTGCAGGAGACCTCCATGAATATGTTAGGGCTATTTATGGTGAGCATGGAATAGAAAGTATATCCGAAAGCATTGGACGCGAAATAAACTTTTATGTTCGCAAACCAATATCTTCAGGCGATTCAGATTTCTTTATGCATATATATGAAGATTTAATCAACAATGTTGAAACGTTTTTAAATAGCATCAACCAAGTCCCTAGCCTTATAGGCTTTGAGGAGTTTTTTTCAGAAACTTACACGAACTTAAAAACTAATATGGAAACTTGGGTTGATAACGTGGAAAGTTTTCTTGTCCCAACCATGCCGCCATCGTCAAAGTATACTCAGCCAATTTACAATGCCAACGAACTATTTGATTATTGCAAAGAGAACAGCTATCCATGCCTTTTAATTACAATCCGCCTTGATATTGCCGACACATCTTCCCCTGCAAGTTTTAGCGGAAAATTACATATCATTTTAGGTGCAGTTTAACAAGCAAAAAGAAAAATGGTTTTTGATATAAAAAATTCCTCTTGCAAAAGAGGATTTTTTTACATTTTTTTAATTCACAAAGCCAAGCGAAATTAAAAGTGCACGATTGACTTCTTTCATCTTCTTTTCGTCAAGTTTTGTCACCTTTTCTTTCAGTCGCCTTTTGTCCAGCGTGCGAATCTGTTCCAAAAGCACCACCGAATTTTTTGGCAGGTGGCTGACATCGCTTGGCAGTTCAATGTGCGTTGGCAGTTTTGCCTTTGAAAGCTGGCTGGTGATGGCGGAAACAATCACGGTTGGCGAAAATTTGTTGCCAATATCATTTTGGATGATAAGCACAGGGCGCACGCCACCCTGCTCACTCCCAATAACGGGATTAAGGTCAGCAAAATATATTTCTCCTCGCCTAAAAATGTTCTCCATCAAACCTACCGTCACATTTTTGAAAATCAATCAGGTCGGCAAGTTCCAGCGGTGAAAGTTCATGCTGCACTTTGCCGAGCCATGCGGAAGAAAAGTCCGCCATTCTCATCTTATGCTGACCGCCCAAAAAGGTTGATGCAATGATAAATTCTTCAAGCGAGCCATACTCTCGCTCAATTTTCTCAACTTTTTTCAGCAGTTTTTTGTATGCTTCTTGCATAATTTTCACCAGTATCCCAAAATTTTAAACTTATTTTGAGATAAGTTAAAAAATTTATTCATCTGTACTGGGGTGGCACCAAAAGTTTTTAACGCGGGCTCGCACTTTGCGTCATGTTGAGCCACGAGCGTAGCGAGTGTGTCGAAACATCTCCGACCGATTAAAGTGCTAACCGCTAAACTTTCGGTTCCCCGTCCCACCTACCCCTCCACTTAAAGCACCCCAAAAAAAATGAAACATTTTTAGGGGCCCCGTAATAATTTTCAATTTTGCATAAACGAAAAATTGAAAATTGTTTTAATAGTTCCAAAAGCAAGTTCTTCGAAGTGTAAGTGGATTTAATTTTTTGTGTTTCGCAAAAACTTATGTGACAATGCAGCACGCCCCTACAACTTTTGGCTGATGCGAGATGGAAACTTCAATGCTTTTAAAGCCTGATTTTTCAAAATGCGCTTTTGCCTTTCCATGCAAAACCACAAACGGTGCGCCGCTCGGCTGGTGGCAAAGTTCAATCTCTTTATATGAAATTTCGCCTTCGCGCAAGCCTAACGCTTTAAAAACCGCCTCTTTCACCGCCCAAAGCGATGCCACGCGCATGGAAAAATTGCACTTATAACCTTTTATGTAAGCAATTTCACTTTCAAGTGCAATTTTCTCGAGCAGTTTTTCAGGATTTTTGATTCTTTCCACCTCTTGCAAATCAAAGCCAATCATTTGCATCACCTCCAAAAACTTTGTCGGTCACTTTTTTTGCCACACTATAATCATACCCCTTATACACCAAATGTGCAAGGCATTTTTGCTTGTTTTTTGGCGTTTTTTCACGATTTTTTGCGAATTTTTCGCCCAAAACAAGCGCTTTTTCAAATTCGTCATCTTCATCAACGCCGGAAATGAGTTCATCAACTATCTCTTTTGAAACGCCTTTTTGCAAAAGTTTTTGCGAAATGGCGCGCTTGCCTTTGCTGGCGGAAAGGCTGTCAAAATAGTTTTTGGCAAACTTTTCATCGTCTAAAAGTCCATATTCTCGCAACTTTTCTTTGCACTTTTCGATGGTCTGTTTTTCAAACCCCTTCTTTTTTAAATAGTCAGATATTCCCTTTTCGCTGACATTGTATTTTTCCAAATACGAAACCGCCAGTTCAAACGAAACTTTTTCATCATTTTCTTTTTTTATCTCTTTAAATTGGGCATCATCAAACTCCGCCCCCACTTTTATGCCGTGCAGGACAATAATTTCATCCAGAAAAACTCCCAGCCAAGAGCCGTCTGCATAAACATGAAATGTGTTGGAATTTCCCACTCGCTTAATTTCCGTGATTGCCATTTTCTTCTCCAAATTTACATTTTTTCTTCTTCCAAAAGCATTGATGCGGTTTTTGTGTAAGCGCGCACCAGGCCACCTGCGCCCAACTTTATGCCGCCAAAATATCTCACAACAAAAATGCAACAGTTCGCCTGCCCCTTTTTCTGCAAAACCGAAAGAATTGGTCTGCCTGCAGTTCCGCTTGGCTCGCCGTCATCCACCGCTTTCTCCAAAAAAGGCGCTTTCAGGGAATATGCATAACAAATGTGCGTGGCTTTTTTGTGCTCTTGCTTTAACGCCGCAAGCGCCTGCTCAATTTCTTCCAATTTTTCGCACGGCAAAAGATAACCCAAAAACTTGGATTTCTTTTCCACATATTCCACCTGCTTTAAAAATTTGACCATTTTAATCTTCCAGACCGCACAAATAGTCGGTTGACACTTTAAAAAATCTGGCAAGTGCCACCAAATTTTCTATGTTTGGAATCCGCAACTCCCTTTCCCATCTGCTGATTGCAACATTTGAAACCCCTATCGCCTCGCCTAATTTTGTGGTTGACAGCCCCATTTCCAGCCTTAAATCTTTAAGCCTTTCAGCAAATTCTTTCATATTTAACTCCTAATATGAAAGAATTATAACCAAATGGTTCTAAAATTACTTGACTTCAACCATATGGTCTAGTATAATATATTTATACCAAATGGTAAAGCATTTTGATAAAAAATTCTATAAAATAATATAAAACTTTAAGAATAAGGGAGAAAAATTATGAACGGTCCAATACAAATTGAAGGTGTTAAAATTGATTCTGAAAAAATCAACCAATTTATACAGGATAATTGTTATAGCAAATCCGCTTTTGCCAGAAAGTGCAACATTAGCACAAAACTTTTGGACAAAATTTTATCAGGCAACACCAATGTCAGATTCACTGGCCTTATGAGAATTGCTGATTTAATGGGTGTAAATTTGGAGGATTTGTTAATTTTGTGATTAAAACAACAACAAAATTTCTCATGCTAACCTCTAAAGTTGTAGGAGATTTTTCGACACGACGGCAAGCCGTCGGCTCAAAATGACGCGCGATAAAATTTTGAAATTGTTTTCACGACAAAAAGCATTTGACAAGTGCAGCATTTGACCATTTTAATTTTCCGAGCCGCACAAATAATTGGTTGAAATTTCCTATTTCACTACAACTTTCACAAACGCCTTTTTGCCTTTTTTCAAAAGCGCATCGCTAGCTTCCGCAGCGGAAATTGTGAGTGCAAAATCGGAAACTTTTTCGCCCTTAAAGGTTATTGCCCCGCCTTGGATGAGCCTGCGTGCCTCGCTTTTGGACGGTGCAAGTTTTGTGGCAACCAAAAGGTCGCAAATGCCCATTGGGAAAGCGGATTTCTCAACCTCCACAGTTGGGGCATCATCGCCGCCGTTGGCAAACAGGCTCTGTGCCATTTCAACCGCTTTTTGTGCCTCGTCCTCTCCGTGCACAAGTTTGGTTATCTCAAATGCCATGCGCTTTTTGGCAGCAATAATGTCACCATTCACAAGTGCGGAGATTTCATCAAGCGGAATTCTTGTAAAGAGTTTTAAAAGTGTTTCAACATCTTTATCTGGGATGTTGTAAAAATATTGATAAAAGTCGTAAACGCTGGTTTTTTCGCGTGCCACCCACAGTGCGCCCTTGGCTGTTTTGCCCATTTTTTGCCCTTCCGAATTGGTGAGAAGCGGGCAGGTTAGGCACTCTAAATTGTGCACTTTGCCGTCAGCAAACGCCATTTTTCGAGCAAGTTCCGTGCCGGCGGTCATGTTTCCCCATTGGTCAGAGCCACCCACTTGCAAATTGCAGCCGTATTTTTGGTTCAAATAAACAAAATCATATGCCTGCATCAGCATATAGCCCATTTCCAAAAAGGTTAGGCCTCCCTCTTTCAAACGCCTGGAATAAGCCTCGTTTGCCAGCATTTTGTTCACGTTGAAATATGTGCCAACATCTCGCATGAACGAAATGTAGTCATATCCCTTAAACCACTCGGAATTGTTAAGCACCAGCGCAGGATTTTCACCGGTGGTATTCACAAAACGCTTGATTATGCCTGTCACTTCGTCCACATTGTGCTGAACCTGCTCGGAAGAAAGCATATTCCTCATGTCCGTGCGCCCACTTGGGTCGCCAACCATGGCGGTAGCCCCACCCACAAGCACAATCACGTGGTGGCCGGCGTCTTGAAAATATTTCAGCATCATCAGCGAGAAAAAATGCCCAATATGCAAACTGTCGGCTGTTGGGTCAATGCCCACATAAACGGTTGTCGGCTTGCCGTTCACAATGTTTTTCACCGCCTCCTCGTTGGTCATCTGATAAACATATCCTCTCTCCTTCAGCGTTTCAAACAAATGATTTCTGTCAACTGTATTCATCTTTTTTCTCCTTTTACAAAAAACGCACGCTCATCCAAATTTTTAGGACGATGCGTGCGCTCGTGATACCACCTAAATTCAACCAATCTGGGCAGACCCATATTGATTCTCATTCATGCCATTCGCAGGCAAATTGCGCAAAACTTGAAATGAGTGTAATTCGTGCTTTTTTAGCCTAAGATTTTTCACCAACCAATCTCTCTCTGCAAGCGCCCTAAAAAAAGCCTACTGCTTCTCACTCCGCCATTTTGATTGAACAAAAACATTTTATCATTGCCAAAATATTTTGTCAAGCATTATTTTGATTAAATTTTAGATACTTTGGGCCACTTTTGTCAAATTTAGATTGAACGCTGGACGAACAACAAGTTTTGTGTTTATTTCTGGTGAAGGCACAAATGGCATCATGCCGTCACCCTTATCTCCAATATGAATAGCATACAAAAGTTCAATATCTTGTTCGCTGCAAAGTATGTAATAAGCATAAAATCCATCACCTATCCATTCCTCATCGCTAACCCAAGTGTAAGCCCCATATGTTCCTAAAAATTCCTGTCTTGTATTTTTTCTTTGTGCTCTGGAGGTTCCCCATGTTCCGCCATCCCATGTTAAACCATCATAGCTAACTCCAAGGGCTTGATAACGAGAAGGTATCCATAAGAAGTTGTTGCCTGCTTTTTCAATAAATTGTGACAACCCACCAATTGAGAACAAAGCAAAAGGAGAGTGTGTAGAATCCATATTTATAACATCGCTCAAAGTAAAATCCATGTCGCGATTTACAGAGAATAAGCGGCCATCGACTGATGAAAGAAAACCTTGAGAATTAGCCTCTCCTGACAACTTCTCTTGTGGCTCTCCAGTTAGCCATAAGGTGAGCACAACATCTCCGCTTTCGGTTGTTTGCAGATAAGTTGCCGTCCATTTAAATCCGCCTAGGGTGACAGTTATATCTTCTCCAGCGGTTTTGCTAACATCAAAGGCGCGCATATCCGCCGCAGTGATATTTGTCGCAGCCAACTCATTTATTTTTGCCATGTTGGTCATGGAAGAATTCGCATCTCCACTTATCTCTCGCAACAATGTGTTTAAAGCATCTTGATTAAAGGTTTGCGTATCCTCATTGTAAAGTTCGCCATAATCGTCCATTAATTTTTGTGGCTCATAGAAAATAGAAAAACTGCTACCCACGCCAGCCGTGAGAGCAGCCAAAATTATTGATGTCATGCTGCAAGTTATTGTGAAAAGAAACAGAACTGCCAGTCCTGCAAATTTAAGCCTGTTTTTTAATTTTCGCGAAGCGCGAATCCCCCCCCCCGCAATTTTTCTTTTCATAAAAACCTCCACATTTTTCCTGGGGTGGCACCAAAAGTTTTTAACGCGGACTCGTCACAAACTGTGCTTTGGCTCATTTTTGCCCAAAGGTCAAAAAATATCGCTTTAACGCTTGTTTGTTCCTCTCCCCAAAAGTGTCAAGCACTTTCGGGGCCCCATAGCCTAACCGCTAAACTTTCGGTTCCCTCTCCCACCTACCCCTCCAATGAGGGTGATTTTCAATTTTCCAGAGCGAACGCAGTTCTTTCCTTGAAAAATTGAAAATTGTTTTTAGAGTTCGTAAGCCCTTCTTCGCCAGTTTTTTGTTTTCCGCCTCTATATATTTTTATTTTAAACAAAAATTTGATTATAAGTCAAATAAAATTGCATATTTATTGTTTTTATTTGCAGATTTTTATTCGTTTTGATATAATCAATTCGTTTAAAAGGAGAAATTATGGAAGAATTCAACTGTGTTAAAAACATGCGTGGCTATGGTCCTTCCCCAATCCCTCAAGAGGGCGGCTGGACGCAGAGCAAAGAAATCACGCAAATTTCTGGTTTTTCGCACGGCTGCGGAATGTGCGCGCCTCAGCAAGGCACTTGCAAACTTACGCTGAACGTGAAAAACGGAATTATCAAAGAGGCTCTGGTGGAGACAATCGGCTGCTCGGGCATGACACATTCTGCCGCCATGGCTGGCGAAATTTTGATTGGAAAAACTCTTTTGGAGGCACTGAACACCGATTTGGTTTGTGATGCCATTAACGATGCAATGAAAAACATCTTTTTGCAACTTGTATATGGCAGAAGTCAATCGGCTTTCTCACTTGGCGGCCTGCCTGTTGGAACAAGTTTGGAAGATTTGGGCAAATACAAAACCAGCCAGGTTGGAACAATCATTTCCACCGAAAATGGCGGCGTGAAATACCTGAATTTGGCGGAGGGATACATCACCAAGATGGCCCTTGACAAAAAAGGTGAAACTATCGGCTACGAATATGTAAATTTGGGGCTGCTTCTTAAAAATTTGCAAGATGAGCATTTAAGCAAGCAAGAGGCTATTGCAGCATCCACAAAAAGATATGGAAGGTTTGACGAAGCAGAAAAAATTGTCAACCCAAGAGGAGAGTAAGCATGGAAGAATTGAAAAAATTTGAATATTTGCCACAAAAACTGAAAGAATATGGCTTTAAAACTTTGGAAGATGCAAAAAAACTCTGCCTTCAAAACGGAATAGATGTGGAAAAAACCGTGCGAGAAATTCAACCTATCTGCTTTGATAGTGCCGTTGATGCTTACACCCTTGGCACAGCAATTGCACTGAAAAGCAGTTGTGCAAATGCCAGCGAATATGCCGAAAAGATTGGTGAAGGTTTGCAGGCATTCTGCGTGAAAGGCTCGGTTGCAGACGAAAGACAGATTGGCCTTGGGCATGGTCGCCTTGCAGGCAGGCTTCTTGACGAAAACACCAAATGTTTCTGCTTTTTGGCCGGTCACGAAAGTTTTGCTGCCGCTGAAGGTGCAATGGGCATAGCCAAAACTGCAAACAAAATTCGCAAGACCCCACTCAAAATCATTTTGAACGGACTTGGAAAAGATGCGGCATATATCATTGCCCGCGTTAATGGCTTCACTTTTGTGAACACTCAGTTTGACCACAAAGAACAAAAACTGAACATTTTGGAAGAAATTCCTTTCTCCACTGGCGAGCGCGGAAAAGTGAAGATTTATGGTGCTTACGATGTTAGCGAAGGCGTGGCTATCATGCAGCACGAGGGCGTGGATGTTTCCATTACAGGCAATTCCACCAATCCAACCCGCTTTCAGCATCCTGTTGCCGGCACTTACAAAAAGTGGTGCAACGAAAACGGCAAAAAGTATTTTTCAGTTGCCTCTGGCGGCGGAACTGGCAGAACTTTGCACCCAGACAATATGCGTTGCGGCCCTGCAAGTTACGGCATGACCGACACTATGGGAAGGATGCACTGCGATGCACAATTTGCAGGTTCATCTTCTGTGCCTGCCCACGTTGCGATGATGGGCTTTATTGGCATGGGTAACAACCCAATGGTTGGCGCAACGGTTTCACTCGCTGTTGCGGTTGCAATGGCGAAAAAGTAAAGGCCAGAAAGCCCATATGACCGAAACGAAGTGAATGCCTAAATGTATAATTCCCCCATTTTTGCACACCCTAAAATAGGAAAGTGGGCATACTTTCTTAAAGGAGGAAAAAATGCAAAAAGAAAACCAACAAAAATTTCGTTCAGGAGATGTTGTGCCAATGAGTTGCCGCTATAAAGCGTATGACAAAAATGGCGAAAGCCGTGACGAAGACACAACTTATCTGGAAAAAGGCAATAGATTTCCACCAACCCAGCACGAAGGTGCCTATTGGAAAATGGATATGGAAAAAAACGCTTCCAGAACTGACAAAATGGGTAAAAATAAATAGTTAAAAAAAGAGCGAACATTCTCGCTCTTTTTTCTTTTCATTTCTTACATCAAAATTTGTTTTATTATTTCTTCTTCTCCTTTTCGGCGAACAATTTGCAAAAATCGTAGTCCTCGTCCTGATATTTCAGTCCAACAAGAGTGTCAAGTTGCACATTGTGGATGCTTTTGAAAATGTGTTCCTCCACCTCTGGAATTTTCTTTTTTAGGTTTTTTATTAAAAGCCGAGTTTGCACGCGTGCGGATTCTGAATTTTCGTCCTCCACAATATTGCAATTTTCAGTGAATCGGCAAGCGCAGTTGATAAATTTCAGTTCGTTATATTTTTGCCACGCCAAAATGTCGTCCAGATGCACACAATAAAGCGGACGTATCAGCGTCATGCCATCAAAATTTTTAGAGCGAAGTTTTGGCGGCATCGCCTGAATTTGCGCACCATATAGCATGCCCATCAGCGTGGTTTCAATCACGTCCGAAAAATGATGGGCAAGAGCAATTTTGTTACAGCCGCGTTTCTGTGCCTCGCTATAAAGATATCCTCGTCTCATCCTTGCGCAAAGATAGCACGGATTTTTTTCAATTTTTGCCACCGTGTTAAAAATGTCGCTTTCAAAAAATTCAAGTGGAATTTCCAAAAGGCGTGCGTTGTCCTCAATCACTTTTCTGTTCTCTGGTGCATAACCAGGGTCCATGCAAAGATATATCACTTCAAAATTTGTGTCGCTGTAGCGTTTTAGCATTTGCATAAGTTTTGCCAAAAGCATGCTGTCCTTTCCGCCAGAAACGCAAACAGCAATGCGGTCGCCTTCTTCCACAAGGTTGTATCTTTTTAACGCCAAGATAAACCTTGTCCAAATGCTCTTGCGGAACCTTTTCATTAAACTGCGCTCAACGGTTTGTGCCTTAGTTAAATCTTTCATACGGATATAATAGCATTTTTTGCGATAAAAAATAAAGTTTTTTCAGAAAAAACCTATTTATTTTACTTTTTTTACGCTTTTTTGCTGAATTTTTATTGAATTTTGCTTGTTTTTAAAAAAGTACATGGGTGTTAAAATAGGAATTTTAAATTTTTGTCACACTTCAATACAGAACAATATTTACCTATTAAGAAAAATCATTATTTTTTTAAATCTGCACAAAATAAAAGCATGAAAAAGAAAAAATCTAAATTCGTTGACAAAAACGACCCACTCGGCTCTTACACAGGCACTCCGCTTGATGGCGAGAAGCCAGTTCAAGATGCAGACGATTTGTAAAGGTTTTACACAGTCTTCGTTAAAAAAAAGACGGAACTTCCGCCTTTTATTTTGTTTTTTCAGTTGTTTTAGCGTTAGTTGTTGGAATTTTTGTTTGTTCTGTTAAAGAGGTTGCCATTTTTGCTTTATCTCTCTGCCTATCCGTTTTGCCTTTTACGGCAGAATTTTCAGTTTTATCTTTCTCTCCTTTTGGATATTTCACACTGTCTGGCGCTTTGGATTTTTCTCGCACCATTTTAACAAAATTTTGTGGGTCAACAACCATGTCCTTTGTGGCAGATGCAATAAAAATATCCTTTAATTGCTTTGCAGTAAGGTCTGGCGCGATTTGCTGCCCAATTGCCAAAAGCCCCACGGCATATGGAATACCCCAAGACAAACCTCCTTTGCCGCAATAAGTGTAGCCATCTTCTGTTTTCCCATCATGAGTTTCTTTTGTGGCAATTGTTCTGTAAGAGGTTGGAACAGAAACTTTTTTCTCTCGCAAAAGTTTTTCTTTTAAAACAGATGTTTTGCGCTTTAATGGACTCCAATCAGGCCAGCGTTTTACGAAATCGTGCGTTTTCCTATCTATGTAACCTGCATTAACAAAGCCTTTCTTTCCACACTGAACAACCACAATCCCATTTTGTTCTGCAAGTTCAACTGCCTTTTCCCAACTTTTGCCATTTATAAACAATTTACTTTCTGGAGTGGCGGACACAGAAACAAATTTTATTTTATCTTTTTCCGACAGCTTTTTGTTTTCTTCTATTATCCAAAGTAAGGCGTTTGCAAATACTTTTGCATCAGCCTGTAACTTTTCCCCTACACGAGACGATGTGTCTCCGGCAAAATACAGTTTTGCATCTGGGGCAACACCAATGTTTTTGCCTACAAGCAAACTTGCAACAGCCGGCCCGTGGTAACTTGAGCTAAATTTATTGTAAAATTCGGAAATATGCCCAGCATCAAAAGTTTTATATGCTGCAATTTGCTCTGCATATTCAGCGTGCGGCAAAATGGGCTGGTCTATAATCGCCACATTTACACCCTTGCCAGTTAAACCTTGTTTATGGAGTTCATCAATCCCCATTGGTGGAACTTTTGCATCTTCCAAAACCTGCATAGGCACACCTTTGTGTTTAAATGGCGTGTTTGTATCATAATCTAAACTTTGCAAAAGGTCTAGGTCATCCACTTCAACAGGCCCATCAATTCTGTTTCTTTTTAAAATAAACCCACGACAATCTTCAAATGGTTTTGGTCTCACATTGCCCCCTTATATTTTAATATTATCATAAAACCCACCCCTTGTCAATAAAAAAAATCGGAAGGTCAATTTCCGATTTTCTTTGCTTAAACAGTTTTACTTGTTTTTGTTGCGAACGATAATTTTGCAAACAAATTGAATGATTCGCCAAATGATATACAAAAGTTCTGAGATAAAATCGAGAACATAATTTATCATGTAAGCGCGGAACAAATCTTGTGCTTTTTCAAGTTCGCTTTCTGTAAGCAAGTTGACTTTTTTAATAAATTCAAGTGCCTGTTTGTTGGCTTTTTTCTCGATTGGAATGTTTAAGCAGACCACAATGAAAGATGCTAGATAAATAACAATTGCAATGGCAGAGAGTATCACGGTGAACACGCCAAGTTCTTTGTATGCCAAAAAGTCTATTAACAGACCAATGATAACAAGTGGCAAAACCGCAAATGGTGCAAAATAACTAAGACCCATAAGCACCGAGCGCACTTTAATTTTTTTGTCGCCTTGATGGTCGCGATAAGCAATTGCAACCTTTTGTGAAGCCACAGCTACGGCTGCAAGGCTTTTGTTATTGTAAATTTTTCTTCTTAGCCTAATTTTCTTTTTGAAAGGACTGTAACTGTTGCCCAAAAACAGAGTTGCCCAAAAACCGCATTTAACAACGGTGACATCGTTAATTCCAAGCCCCTGCAACATCTTTTCGGCAACTTCTTTTCCAGTTAATTTTGCCGCCGTTTCCTGGTTTTGATAGCGCAGATATTTAAACCCTAAAACCCATTTCCAAATTGCTGCAAAAATTGCCACCGCCGCAAAAATGCCAATAAACACTGCAACAACAATTAATGCCCACATGTATCCTTGAAACATTTCCTGTAATTCGTTCATTTGTTATTTCCTCCTTCATTTTCTGAACTTTCGCTTAATTTAGAAAAATCAATTCCGCCTTGTGCTTCGGGCCCCTGCCCCATTTGCTTCAAATATTCATCTTTGCGTTTGTAATACGTTTTCTCTCTGTGCCTTATCAGTGCAAGGTCAATAATTTTAAAGATGATTGCAAACACAATTGCCGCGAATGTTATATAGAAAAGGGTTGACGCATCTTCCGCACCGCCGGTCCCTAAAAGAATCCCTCCGAAAATTAAAATTAAAAAGTCAAAAACCAAGGAAGTGACTACAAGCCCATTTAAATTTTTGCGGTCGCTTTTAAACGAAGAAATTGTTGTGATAAACCCAAACACCAAAAACAAAACCGCCCCAACTGCCATAACAAAGAAGAAACAAATCACAAATGGCCAGAAGAAAAAGTTTAACAAACCTTCAATGGATGACGTAATGCTGTTTGTATAGTTGGTGAACATCATAATTATTTCAGCAAAGACCAAAAGCCCAATGCCAATATCCAAAAGTCCGCCCAAAAAGGTAAAAATTTTCAGCCCAAACTTTCTTTTTGGTGGCTTTGGCGCAGATTGAACCTGCACCGTTCTTTCTGGCTGCACCTCGGTTTTTTGCTTCTTTTTTTTGTCTATTATTGGCGAGAATTTTTCTTCCATTTCAATTTCAATATATCATAAAAATTATTATTTTCAAAACAATTTAATCAAATAATTTGAAAATTTTGTTGTATTTTGCATTAAAAAAAGTGCAAAAAGCACTCTTTTTAAATTTTGTATTTTGTTTTGCAGCTAAGTTAAGGCCGTTATTCCTTCTCAACCATAAGGCGATAAACGGTTGGAACATCTCCGTCAACTTTAACCTTTTCACTTATTTCCACGCCAGCAATAACATAAACCTCATTGCCGCTGGCTAAAACAGGAATAAAATCTCTAACACGCACAGGTATTTTTTTGTCAATTAAAAATGATTTCAATTTTTTTGTTCCGCCGCCAAATTTTTCAAACACATCGCCATCCTCACGGTAGCGCCATCTTGCATCCTTTGGAACTTTTCTTTGGTCAAAGAACAAGGCCTCTGAGTTCATCTTTTTAACGCTTACACGGTTGATAACAACTTTGCCGTATCCTTTGGCATTAAATTCGCCAACAGCAAGTGCTTTTGAAAGGCTTGGCTTTTCAACATGGTTGTTCACAAAGGTCAAATAGTCATATTCTTTGCTCACAACAACATCAAACGGCAGTTTTATCTTTCGCCCATTTTCGCCAAAAGCCAAATCTTTAAGCATTTCAATATGTTTTCTTTCAATATCTTTCTTCACGCCGATAAGCGACATAACCTGAAAAATAACTCTGCTATAAATTGCACTGCTGGAATTAAAATAACTGCAAGGCATTTGCACAATTTTGTTGTCCACAATAAGTCCATTTGTGTCCACCATGGCCTTGATGCAATCGTCATCGTCACAAACGGCCTTGGCAAAATTGTTGATTGCCTCAACTGCGTTTGGCCATTTTTTTAGAACTTCCTTCATTACCACATTGCGAATAAAATTCCTGGCATATGAATTATCCGAATTTGTGCAATCGTCAACAAAATCTATTCCATTAATGGAAGCATAATCTGCAATTTCATCTTTGGAAACTGGCAGCATTGGCCTTATGTAAATGTTGTCACGAATAGGTTCCATGCCCCTTGCCCCAGCCAGACCGCTGCCGCGGAAAATATGCATTAAAATGGTCTCCGCTTGGTCACTTTGATGATGAGCCAAGGCAATTTTGTCCACAATATCCTTTTTTATAAGTGCTTCAAACACGCCATATCTGCCTTCACGTGCAGCGGTTTCCACACTTAAATGCCTGTCTTTTGCAATTTTGTTGGCATCTATAGAAAATTTGTAAACTCTCACACCCATCTCTTTGCACTTTTCAACCACAAAACGAGCATCGTCAGCACTTTCCTCCCTAATGCCGTGGTCCACATGAATTGCAACAACATCAATGTCCAACGCCTGCTTGTTGGCGTTCAAAAAATGAAGCAAACACATGCTGTCAATTCCGCCGCTAACACCAACCCCAATAACTTCGCCAGGCTTTATAAGTTGTTTTTCTTTAATAAAATCCAAAATTTTTTCCATTGCACATCCCCTTAAATTAATCCTATTATACACCACAAGTTTTATAAAAACAATAACTTTTAGCAAAAAAGTGCATTTTTTTGCGTTTTTTCTTCATTTTTTTTGCCATTTTTTATGTTTTTGCAAATTTGATTAAGTTTTTAAATTTAAAATGCCTGCGAACAATAAAAAACGGCTCAATAATAAATTTTTAAAATTTGCTTGACAATACCCCCCCCGCTTTGCGAAAAGCTGCACTGAAACTCGGCTTGCTATCCGCAAGCGCTCGACGGACGTTTGCTTTTCGCTGCTTTGCGCCGAATGCAAACCGCACTCCGTTGGCGGTTTGGCGCAATCGCTCTTGCGAAGTTATGCTCTGTAGGTGGCTTCGATGTTCTTTGCGGTGGGGTGAACAATAAAAAATGGCTTTTTAAAAAAAATAATAAATTTTTAAAATTTGCTTGACAAGAATCCCCCCCCCGCTAAAATAGTTTTTGTAAGACGGCTTTATTTAATATTTAAGCATTATTATTTACAACTTACAAACTCTATCAACATAAAGTGGAAGGAGTTAACGCAGCCTTACGGCTGCTTACATTGACAGACCTACGAACTCAAAAATTAATTTTCAATTTTTCAAGGAAAGAACTACGTTCGCTCTGGAAAATTGAAAATCACAAACAGTGAAGGGAGATTGGGACGGGGAAACGAACTTTTAGGCGTTAGGAATTGGGGCCCCCGAAAGTGCTTGTCACTTTTGGGGAGAGGAACAAACAAGCGTTAAAGCGATACTTTTTGACCCTTTGGGGCAAAAATGAGCAAAGAGCGTAGTTTGTGACGATTCCGTGTCGCCGTTAAAAAAGTTTGTTGCCTCCCCAGAAATTTTGGAGGAATAAACATGACAACAAAACGAAAACTTTGGACAAGTATTGGCGCGTTGGCGCTGGTTATGATTGTTGCGGCAACATCGGTGGGCATCACCATTGCTGCATTGCAGGCAAAAGTGAGCAGCGGATTTAGCATAAGTTACACCGCCAAAAATGTATCTGCCAGAATTAAAGGCACATACATTACAAAAGACGGCGAAGATGAACAAAGCCTAGGTGATGATTTGATTTTTAACGGAGACGAAGAACAAGATACAACAAAATCGTTTGACGAAACTAAAAAGCCTAATGTTACAATAAACAACCCTAACACAGACTATTTAGAAATGCACTTTACCATTGAAAACACTGGCGAAAATGGATTTGGCGTGACGCTTACCCTCACAGGGCTAGAAGATAGCAACTTTAATGTCAAATATTCATCTTCCTATCGGACAAGTTCAGAAGCTGCTTCTTTTAATTGCACAAAAGCGAATGTAAAAAACAATCTATATGTAACTGCAAAAGGCTCTGACAGCGAGATACTTGACATTGGCGTAAAAATTTCTATTAAGGATAACAATCTTACCTCCTCTGCAAATGGCAATTTCAATTTCGTGTTGGATGGATTGAAGGAAGAACCAAAATACTCCACATTGTTTCCTGGTGGCATCCTGTTTTTGGCCTGGAGGAAAGCTCAGTCAATTACCTTTGGAAATCTCACAGGCGAAAATGAATTTTTAGTGAATGGAGAGAACAAAATCGCCAATTATTCTTCGGTTAATAGTGTTTCTGCAGATGAACATACAAAATGTTATACTGTTAAAAATGAAACTGGAGAAGATGCATATATCTTGGCGGAGAAGGGTTATATAATCTCTTTAAATGAAAATTGTTCGGGGATGTTTATGAACTCTCCTGCACAGACAATCGTTGGGCTAGATTTAATAGACACATCCAAAGTCACAAATATAAATTGTATGTTTTGTGGTTGCTCAAATCTTCAAAGCATTAGCGGAATAGAAAATTGGGATGTATCACATGTGACGCAAATATTTGGTTCTGCTTCCGGTTACAATGGAAGTCCGTTTACTGGCTGCACAGCGTTGGAGAACTTAGATTTAAGCGGATGGGATATTTCGGGCATCACTACTACTCTAGGGTACGAGTCCTCGGATAGCAGTTCTTCAAAGTACCTTGGCATATTCAGCGGACTAACTTCTCTTAAAACTTTAGACATAAGTGGATGGGACACTTCAAATGTGACATCAATGATTTATATGTTTGGCGGCTGCATAAACCTTAAAACAGTATATGTAGGAGACGGCTGGGATACTAGCAATGTAAAGTTCGGCTTATATATGTTCTATAATTGTCGAAGTCTTGTTGGACAAGATGGAACAAAATGTGCAGGTGGTGGTAGAGATACTGACCTAGACTATGCTCGCGTGGACAATCTCCCAGATGAGCCCGGATATTTCACTTACAAAGCCGCATAAAGATATAAAAAAATAAAAATTAAAATTTTTACTGAAAACAAACAAAAAACACAAAAAAGTTGGGCAACAAAACCCAACTTTTTTTGACCTACCCCCCCCTCACTTCAAAGCCTCTTGCAAAGCTATGCTTATTCTCGCATCTCTAAACCGCCAAAAAATTCTTGGAAGCGTAGAACTGCGTTCGGCGACAAGAATTTTTTGGCACTTTGGCCGAACAAAGACGGACAATCCCCTGATACTTAGGCGAAAGGGGGCCCGCGGTGGGAAACGAATTTTAGCGGTTAGACTTTGCCTTGCAAAGTCGTGTCCGCGTCACGGGGTCCCCAAAAGTGCTTGACACTTTTGGGGCTTAAATTCTAGTTGCCCCCGCGAGTTATTCTATAAAGTCGCGTATTGTTTTTAGTGCGCTTTTTTCAAGGCGGGATACCTGCGCTTGGGAGATGCCCACTTCTTCGCTCACCTCCATCTGCGTTTTGCCAACATAATAGCGCATAAGCAAAATTTCTTTTTCACGCTCAGAAAGGTTTTTTATGGCGTCTTTAAGCGAAAGTTTTTCCATTAATTCTTCGTCACAATGCTTTTCATCGGCAATCTGGTCCATGATGCGAATGGTTTCGTTGCCGTCATTATAAATAGGGTCGGAAAGAGAAATTGTTTCGCTGATAGCATCCAGTGCAAAAGTTACATCTTTAAGCGGCATATCAATCAGTGCGGCAAGTTGTTCCAAAGATGGCTCGGCATTGTTTTCTTTGATATACTTCTCCTTCGCTTGCAAAGTGCGATATGCAACATCTCTTATTGAGCGACTTACGCGCACGGAGTTGTTGTCACGCAGGAAACGGCGGATTTCGCCAATAATCATTGGCACGGCGTATGTGGAAAAGCGCACGCCAAGCGTTTCGTCAAAATTGTCAATGGCCTTTAAAAGCCCCACGCACCCCACCTGAAACATATCGTCAGCCTTTTCGCCATGCCCAGAAAAACGCTGCACAACCGAAAGAACCAGCCTTAAATTTGCCACAACAAATTTGTCTCGAGCGAACTCGTCACCGCTTTTCACGGCTTTTAAAAGTTCCATGACTTCCGCATTGGAAAGTTTTGGCAGATTGGCAGTGTTGATGCCAGAAATAACCACTCTGTTTGACATATTCCCTCCAAACAAACAGAGTTATCTTTCCCAAGCGCAAAATTTGTATGCAAAACCTAAAAAATTCGGCAAAAAATGTTAAAAAAAGTGTAAAAAATGCTTATTTTTTTAATTTTTAATTAAATTCCACCCTCTTTTTCAAGTTTCTTGCGGAGTTTGGACAAAATTTTCTTTTCAATGCGCGAGATGTAACTTTGGCTTATGCCCATCATGTCGGCGACCTCTTTTTGCGTTTTTTCTTCGTTGCCTGCAAGTCCAAAACGAAGATACATAATCATCTGCTCACGCTCGTCTAAATGAGATATAACCTCCATTAAAATCTGCTTTTCTGCAGAGGTTTCTATGTTCTTTGAAACGCTTTCTTCGTCAACTGGAATTATGTCCGCAAGCAGCAATTCGTTGCCATCGCCGTCCGAGGAAAGCGGCTCATCTAAAGAGATTTCGTTTTTTACGCGCGTGTTCTTTCTTAGTTGCATTAAAATTTCGTTTTCAATGCAGCGGCTGGCATATGTGGCAAGTTTAATATTTTTATCCAAACTATATGTTCGCACCGCCTTGATAAGCCCTATTGAGCCAATGGATATCAAATCTTCAAGTTCAATTCCAGATGTTTCAAACTTTTTGGCAATATAAACAACAAGGCGCAAATTGTGTTCAATAAGTTTGTCTCGCGCCGCCTCCTCCCCTCCTTGCAAACGCTCTAAAAGAAAATTTTCTTCTTCTGCCGAAAGTGGCTGCGGCAAGGCTTTATTCCCACAAATAAAGCAGCAGATTTCGTCTGCTTTTTTGGCGTCCTTTCGGTTGAATATTCTCCATAAAAACAACTTTAATTTAATAAAAAAACTCATAACCCCTCCACTTTTTAAAGGCTTTATTTGCAAGTTACAACGGTGTTGTTTAAAATTATATCGCTGCCAAAAGCCTCGTTAAAATTTTTAAGACACAACCCCAAGGTTGGCTTTTCAAAAATTTGTCCTTCAAAGAACAGCCTGTCCGCTTGGAACACCAAAATTTTGTTGTCGCTGCCCAGCGTGTTGAAGTTGATGTAATGTGCAAACCGCAGCCCTTTAACATTTTTTCGCAACAAATCTTCCAATTTTATCTCTGAAAACAAGGCTGAAAACACCTTAAAATTTATAAGCGTAACTGGGGCGTCTGTCAGTGGGTCAAAAAGCATATTTCCGCTGTCTAAAAACGCTTTCCATTTGCCCTTTCTGCCGCTTGCTTCAAGTTCCACATCAAAGCAGAACTGCCCCACCGCCTTTTTCCGCTGAAAATGTTTAAACAGAAATTTTATGACAAAATATATTGCCACAATAAAGGCGAGCAAAACCAAAAATGTGCGCTGCCCAAACAAGCCTTCAAGAAAGTAACATGCCCCACCATATAAAAATGTGGCGGCAAAATAACACAAAAATATTTGTGCAAACTTTTTTACTTTTTTAAATTTGAAAGAAACGCAAATGGCAAGAATCACCTGCCCAATTTCAACCAAAAACCAACCAAAAGATGAAAGAGCAAAAAGCGGCATAACAACTGTTAAACATGCACACAAAAAGGCAGACAAAAATTTTAGTTTGCACTTTTCTTTTGTTAAAAGTGCAGTTGTTTTTAAAATTATGAAGTTTATTAAAAAGTTTTCTGCTAAAACATATTCAATTACAATCTTCATAGAGCAATTTTATGAAAATTAACCCTTTAAAGCCTATAAAAAAAATGAAAAAAAGAGCAAAATTTGCTCTCTTTTTGTCATTTAAAAATTATTTTTTGTTTTTGTTCCTAATTTTTTCAATCCAAGGGGGAATTGAGTTGCTTGGGTTCACATCAACTCTGGATGTGTTTGCATTTGGTTCAACATTTACATTGCGTTGTGCTTGCTGAGGTTGAGGGTTGTAGCCAAACGGATTGAACCCACGGAACTTGTCTTCTGGCTCTTGAGGTTTTGGTTGTTCTTCTTCTGGCTGCTCTTGCGGCTCATCCTCCTTGTTTTCATCTGGGCTCTTGAACCCTGTGGCAATGATTGTAATTTCAACCTCGTCCCTCATCTCTGGGTCAATGCTGCTGCCAAAAATAAGGTTGCAGGAAGGGTCAATAACCTCTTTAACCATGTTTGCTGCCTCGGATACTTCGCGCAGAGTGATATCGCTGCCGCCCTTGATGTTAAGCACAACGCCGGTTGCGCCTTCAATTGTGGTTTCAATAAGTGGAGATGCCACTGCTTGACGAACAGCCTCCAAAGTTTTGTTTTCGCCTTTGCCGTGACCAATGCCCATATGTGCAAGCCCACGATTTTTCATAACGGTGCCAATATCGGCAAAGTCCAAATTTATCATGCCAGGGAAAACAATCAAGTCCGCAATGCCTTGAATACCTTGACGAAGAACATCATCGGCATATCTAAATGCTTCCACAAGTGTGGTTTTTTCAGGCAAAATTGTAAGCAGCCTTTCATTTGGAATAACAACAATTGTGTCAACATACTTTTTAAGTTCAGCAATGCCCTTTTCGGCGTTTTCCATTCTTTTTCTGTTTTCAAATTGGAAAGGTTTTGTTACAATGCCAACTGTTAAAATGCCAAGTTCTTTGGCAATTTGGGCAATAACAGGTGCTGCACCTGTGCCTGTTCCGCCGCCCATGCCGGCAGTGATAAACACAAGGTCCGTGCCTTTTAAAATTTCTGTGATTGACGCTTTGCTTTCTTCTGCTGCTTTTCTTCCAATTTCAGGAATCGCCCCGGCGCCCATACCTTTTGTCAGCCTTTCGCCAATTTGTAACCTTTTGTCCGCTTTGGAAATTAAAAGTGCTTGTTTATCTGTGTTGATAGCCACAAATTCTGCTGATTGCACATTTGCGTCAATCATGCGGTTAACGGCATTGTTTCCGCCGCCACCAACACCCAACACTTTAATTTTTACCACTGATGTATTGTTGTTGTTTTCCATAAGTTCTCCTTTTTTGTCCATTTAATCTTATTTTATCTTAAACTTATTGTTTTTGCAAGAAATTTTATTGTAATTAATGCATTTTTCGCAAATTTTTTATCAATTTTAGGCTAAAGATGTATTCACAAGCCCAAGCATGCTGGCATATTCTGGCTTGTCCATTGCTGGAACTGGAGGAACTCCATACGAAATATTCCGCCCAATGCACTTTGAAAAATAATCTTTGCCACCCTTAATTTTGCTTATGCCTGCACCGCACAAATAAATTGGATAATAAGGCACATATTCCTTCGCAAACAGACGGATGCACTCGTTCACCGTTTTTGCAATGATGTTCAGCCTATACATAACCGC
>CANQCE010000006.1 GCA_947589655.1 uncultured Clostridia bacterium
ACTAAAGAAAATAACCTTGCCCTGCTTGGTCAAGGTGCATACTGGGATGGAGATGGTTCATGGTATTATGCATCTCATAGTATGTGGGAAAACATGCGACTGAACAACGGCAATGGAATGTTAAGCACCGCCACAGTGGATGTTGCGGATGGGGCGGCTCTTTCTTGGTATAGAGTTACACACACGAAAGACTATTATTACGATAATGATCCTTGGCGTACGCTCCTCGATGGGAGTGATAACGATATATTCTTCTCGTATAAACTGGCGGCACAAACGCGTTCAGCGCTTGGGACTTCCCCAGGTATACAAGAAAGGTTGAAATGGAATGACACAAATTGGGCATTAAATGGTTTTTATTACAGGGGATCCACCTCTCGCTCACTTGATTTTAACGATACGAACTTTAATAATCTTGGAGGATACGATAAACTAGACGAAAATGACACACAAGAAAGAATGTCCTTCCTTAAGTGGGGTTATGGTGACAGTGGAACCCCAGCATTCACTTATTCAGATTTTCTGTTACGCGCAGACACAAATTATGCAAAAGCGGTCAACTTTGTGGGCTACGATAAAATTTTGTCTGGCGAAGACATAACTGTTGAAGATGGCGAAAAAATTTCTGGCAACTACGGCTTTGGGAAACTTGTATTTGATACCAGCAGAATTAAAGATAAAGTTAAACCTGATAAAAATATCAGCACAGATACATCGGATATAGAGGAAAAAGTTGCAGAAATTGGCGAAAAAACGGAGTCTTGCAAAGACGAAATTAAAACCATAACCATTGCAGGTGAACAAACCGCAGTTGTAAGCAACGGCAGTGCGTTTAAAACTGCTCTGGCACCATATAAGTTTAGCGGGACTGCTTCGTTTGATAACTTAAACAATGCAACTGCCAAAGATTTTAAAGTGACAGGAGATAATGTTGCTTACTATACCATTGACGAGGTTAATAAGGATAGCAAACAAGTTGCCTTCACTGTATATTCGGCCAAGGAGAACAAGGAGGGCGAACCCCCTACTGTAACTGTTGAATACAAGCACACAGAAACAAGAGATATAACCCTTGGCAGAAACAACGTTATAATTGACGGAAATGATGTTTATGTAATTTTGCAACAACCTAACGCCAATGGCAATCTTGGAATACTTACCGAAGACGAGCTATCCAGCCTTATTGATGGAACTGATAACACCGAAGAAGGCGCCGTGAACCTTGATTCTGTTTCAATTATAATGGATGAAACAAATTCGGAGATGTTGTTTGATGTGTCAGGTCAGCCGCAAGGGACTTTAAATGATAAAATTTGGAAAATTGAAAGCGACTGCACAAAATACACAAATGAAAATGATGAGCAGCAAATAATTGAAAGTGAAGCGCTTAAAACTGCACTTGCAGGCTTGACTGATGCTGAAAACTTGGCAGTGTTTACATTCTCGAAATCAGACATTTCCACAGACAACCTTGCAAAACTTATAAACGGAAACATTTTGCAATTTGCGTTTGTTAATGTTGTTTTCCAAAATGTTCTTGTCAACCAGAAATTAAGCGTTGACAAGATAACCGACACATTCTCGGCCAAGCAAGACACTACGCCTGACCCATTGACGGTTACGCTTGAAGGATATGAAAACTATACTATGCTGATGGAGGATTTTAGTTCGCATATCTTTGGTAAGAGCGAAGAAAATGGTAAAATAACTGTAACATATTACTTGGATAATCTTGACGCAGGTATGGGAACCAGTGTCCACAAGGTATTTGTTTTCGAGGACACTAGCGACATTTTTAATAGCAAAACTGTTTGGGGTATTAAATATGACATTGATAGTGAGCAAAAGTGGCAACTATGTAAAGGTGACTCCACAACAGGAGATTTCCAGACTGGGCCTTTTACGCTTAATGGGATAGATGTTTCAATCAAGGTTACTGAAAATACGTTCGGCGTAGAACAATGGGTGCTTGTTTTAAGTGGAAGCTCTGACATTTCTCTTGATGATATGCAGAAAAATGTTTATATGTATGCTGTATATGGATATCGGGAAGCTAATCTTAATTCACAACTAAAGTCAGCTAACTCACTTGATAAAAATAAAACCAAAAATATAGAGCGGACAGGCGAAAGTGATAGTGAAAAACTTGATATGAAGTATTATTATGAAGCCGTTGCGCCAAAGAACTTTGGCTTTGATAAAGATGGTTATGCAATTTATACTGGCTCAGATATTGAAAGCGAAGAAGGGGTTGAAGTCGCCAACCGAAAATTTGTTTATGGGCTAGAATTTAAAAATTATAAAGTTAAATTTTCTTATGAACCTTACGATGTGGAAATATCCGCCCCATGGAAAGAGAATTATGGATTCACACTTAGAGAAAAAGATTCTAAGAACTTATTTGCACAAGGTGTGTTGATGTATGGAGATACATATGGAGAGGGTAGAAAAACGGTTTCCTTAGGAAAAGCGGCTTGCGGAAAAGATTTCTCTATAGATTTGTATAAGACTACAACCAATTTCCTTGACTCTGGCGACAGAAAGGACGAAACCAGACGCTACAGAATTCAGAGCATATCTGGCCCTTCCGATGTTGACGCAGGAAAAAGCACTTACTTGTCAATAGAATCATCAGACGGAGAAGAATCAGACACCGAATACGATATTACTTCAATTTTGGACACTTTAGGCGGCTATGTTCAAGAGGATGGCAAAGGAGGCTATCAGTGGCTGGATGGAGGCGCTGCGGATATGGTAGGCGGTGAAGTAAAAGGAGAAAACGTCCCTATATACGGCAAATTTAAACCTGCTGATGATATAGGCGGACATCTTGACACAAAAACTGGGCTATCACTTAATGAACACATTAAAAACTTGTTTAGCAGTGACCTTAAAGGTGGGGCAGGTGATGTAAGTTTTGTAAGCACCACCAAAACAGATGAAACTGTTAACACCGGTGGGGCAACCGACAAGGAATACAGATATTATCTTTTAAGCAACGGAACAATTTTTGTTGAGTATCTTTACACCAAAGATGGCGGCAATGGTAGCGGCATAGCGTTTGTTATGAACCCTAATTATAACAATGGCACAGTTTATGCGTATGATTATAAACATCTTGGCACAATGGAAACAACATACAGTGAAGGCTCTAAGGATGAGAATGGAAAAGAACTTGGCACTGTAAAGAACGAAATTTACGATTTTGATTTCTATGCGGACCCAACAACGCAAGATGGCACAGGGGCTGCTTACACACCAAATGTTTTTGATGAATACACTTTGACAGATGTTGAACAAACCTTTAAAACCACCATCGTGGCTGGATACTTTGATGACGAAACACTTCTTTTTGCCAAATTTGAAGATGGAAATGAGTGGACTGTGAGCGTTATGCAATCTTATCAAGACACCACCGTGGAAGGCTTGGCGCAATATAGAACGGCACAGAGCCTTGACATTGTAAACACGGAAGAACTGGGATACACTTACTCTAAAACCGACACTGGGGTTGATGTGAATAAGATTTCTTACTTCCAATATTCGTCAAACAATAAAGATTGGATTGCAGTGCCAGAAGGTGGACTTATTGAAAAGCGTTTTGGTGAGTATAAATACTATATCAGATTTACAGTTACAGAGACTGGGGAAAATGTTACGATTTCTCCTAATACAGATGAAAATGCCAAAGCAAGCGTTTATACAAAAGTGATTGTTAGCGATGACATCTTTGTTGACAATTTCCTTAAGGGCATTGGGGCAACAGAGGATGGAAAGACGCAGACCATTTATGGAAACAACCATGTGATTGGCTATGGCAGCAAAACGGATAATAGCAAGGGCTTTTTGCCTGAGTTTAAAGGCACTTTGCAGCAAACCAATTTGGTGGGCATGGTTGATTATGCCGAAATGGAGAACAACGATGGCGGTTCCTTTGCCATGATTAGTGGCGGAAAAGTTGACAATGTTAAAATTTATGGCGATATGCGAAATGTGGGTGCAAACGAAAGCAATGGAACATATAGCGTTATAAATGGTGGCACTTGCAGCAATGTTAGGACCTATTCGGTTGTGTATGGGCTTGACGGCAAGGGCAACAACGACCCTTCCGAAACGCCAACCGTAGGGCAATCAATAAATGCTACTATATCGGATGGGTTTGTTCAAGAAGGCAACAAAAATAGCGAAAGCCACAATATAATTATTGCAGCAAATGGCGGTAACGGCGGCAACGGAAAAGATGGTGCAGATAAATATACGGAAGACAATTACGGACATGGCGCCGATGGACAAGCGGGTGGCAAAGGCGGAGTGGTTACTATAGTAGGCGATAAACAAACCGTTAAAGGCTTTGTCAGACTTGGTGTAAGTGGCAAGTCTGGTTTTGGTGGTAATGGTTCAAATGGTTACTGGAATGTAACTTCCAAGCAGGCAACCAGAGGCTATACTGGAGGAAAATCGGCGAAACAAACAGACACAAACAACAATGTAAGTATTGTGGGAACTACGCTTGACCATAGAACAATAACAGTTAGCGAAAGCACAAATGGGCTTAACGGCGTTGCTGGCGTTGGAAGAATTGACCCTCGAGCGAATGGTGCTGATGATGTGGAGTGGACCAACACTGGTGATGCCGCAAAGAAAGACCATGGGGAAGGGCACCTTGTTTCACATGAATCTGGACTGTATTGGACCTCTGGAGATTTAAAAAGAAATGGTAGCCATGGAATGGTATGGAGGCGTATCCAAACAGGAATTAGGGATAAAGGTTATGAAAACAAGCGTATGATGGTGTATGGTGGTGCAATTGGCACGAAATTGGAAGACAAGTTGAGAAAGAAAAATCTGTTTGCTGTTCTGTATTATCAGGATGGCTCGGAGATTCGAGACCCTGCAACGCCACAAGAAGAATGGAAACACAAGGCACTACGTCAAAACACAATTGCTGGTTATGCTAGCCAAGATGGCAACAAGGCAAATGCAGATGAAATGCTTATTTCCATTAAAGCCGGTCTTGACGGCGGCGGTTGGTCTTGGGGCTACGTAGGTTTGGGCGACACCCAAAATGTTACCGCTTGGACCAGTGGTGACAGCATTAACTCTGGCGGAGATTGCTATAACTTGGATGATTTGGATGGGCTTGCATTAACTGTTACCGCTTCGGGGGCATCGGTTGAAGGTGATGCGGTTGAAGATGAAGCGGAAGTTTCAAATGGCGGCGCGGAGATTATATCTTCAGTGCTTGGCAGCGAAATTTCTGGCGGCATCAACAACGAGAACTTACTTCAAAACCAAGTTGAACTTTATGCTGTGGCAAACACTTACGAATTGCCTCTGGCAAAAGATAAACGCTTGGCGTGAGGTGAGTTATGGCAGACAAGCAAAAAAGTGTGCATGCTGGGCACCGAACCAGGCTTTTGGAACTTGCCACAAAGGCAGGGTTTGAAAATTTAACAGATGTTCAGGCAATGGAGGTTTTGCTCACTTACATTTTTCCGCGTGGAGATGTTAATCCGCTTGCACACAGGCTACTGGACGAGTTTGGAAGTTTTAGTGCAGTTCTTGAGGCAGAGCCGGACGACCTTAAACATGTTAAAGGCATAAATGTTCGCTCTGCCCAAATGCTTGCAAACTTTAAAGGGATGTTTTTCTATTACTATACTTCACGCATCACCAGCAAAACTGTGGTTGAGAACAAAGCGGAAATTTTGGACATTGTTGAAGATTATTTACGCTTTCGCACAACCGAATATGCTTTGCTTTTGGCTTTAAGTCCATCCAACAGCATTATTCACAAAAAACTTATTCGTTCGCAGACCAGAGACGATGTGCCTATTTCGATGAACGAATTTACAAGGTTTTTGTCTTATTCAAAACCAAAAAAGGTGGTTGTTGCACATTGTCATCCTTATGGACATTGCGGCCCATCCCAAGAAGATATTGAACTTTTTGAGCGGTATCAGAAAATTTGTCAGTCATGCGGAATTGAATTGATTGACAGTTACATTGTGGGCGAAGATGCCATATACAGTTCTGTGGATGACAAGGTGATAAGGCGCCTGCTATAAAAAAGCACGGAGGAGTTCTTCCGTGTCTTTTTTAAATAAAATAAAAAATTAAAATTCCAAGTCCAGAGCCTATCAAGGCGGCAAAAAAACTTAAAAAAATTGTCCAAAAGTTAATTTTTGGCTGCTTTTCTTTGCTAATTTTAAGTTTTTTGGGCTTTTCCGTTTCCAAAATTTCAAAACCATAGGGCAAAACCGCAAGGCAGAAAACATCGTCATCGTCATATTTCACAGAAATGATATCTTGCCTTTCAAGGTGAGTGATGATGTGTTTAACGGCATCGCTGTCCATGCGATATCGCTTGGGAAGCGCCATTATAACATCTGGCAATTCCACAATTTTGTAACTTCCGTCACCACACTCTTTTGCAAGTATGGAAAGCACCAATTTTGACCTTGAATCTAACATACACCTTATTTTTCACTTTTTAGCGAATTTATATAAGCAAAATTGTCAAAAAGAATAAAATTTATTCAAATGCCAAAAATTATATAAAATTATGACAAAAAAAGAGCGGCTTGTTATGAAATACCTTTGCGATAAGTGCCAGCAAAAGCGGACATATCTTATTTCGCCGCAAGAAATCACGCAGGCACTCTCTAAAAAATTTATCCTTTCGGTGGAAGAAATTGACGAAATTATGGTGGAACTTTCAAATCAAAACTATATTGAATTTGTGGTGTCGGATAGCAACAAGGGTTATTTTTACTGCGTAAATCTTAAAAAAAATGGGCAAACATACAATTCCGACACCAAGCGAAACCGCCGCACTTTTGGGCTGCTGATACTGCGCAGCATTTTTCTTGCCACAGTCAGTTTTGTGTTTGGATTGCTTTTAAAGGCAATTTTTAAATAATTTGTCAATTTTTATGGCAAATGTATAGATTTTGTTCTGATTATTGTGTTAAAATATAAGTTATGGAAGGGAAATTTGTTTTACACTCTAAATATAGTCCAGCAGGCGACCAGCCACAAGCCATTGAAAAACTTGTGGAGGGCATTGATGACGGCTTAAAGGACCAAGTGCTTTTGGGCGTTACTGGTTCTGGAAAAACTTACACCATGGCAAACATTATTGAAAAGGTGCAAAAGCCAACACTTGTTATTGCTCACAACAAAACGCTTGCGGCGCAACTTTGTAATGAATTTCGTGAGTTCTTCCCAGAAAACAGGGTGGAATATTTTGTTTCTTATTATGATTATTATCAGCCTGAGGCATATATTGTCTCCACGGACACTTACATTGAAAAAGATATGAGTGTAAATGAGGATATTGACAAATTGCGCTCATCTGCCACATCTTCGTTGCTTGAAAGGAAGGACACAATTGTTGTGGCATCGGTTTCGTGCATTTACGGCTTGGGCAGCCCAGAAGAATATCACAATTTGCACATTGCTCTTCGCACTGGCGAGGAGTTTGACCGTGACGAACTTATAAACAACTTGATAGCAATTCAATACACGCGCAACGACATTGATTTTAAGCGCACCACCTTCCGCGTTAAAGGCGATGTTGTTGACATTTTTCCTGCCAGCACAAGCGAATATGCAGTTAGGGTTCAGTTCTTTGGCGATGAAATTGAAAAAATTTATGAGTTTGACCCTGTGAGCGGCAATATGCTTAACGAGGTGACCTTTGTTGCCATTTATCCTGCCACACATTATGCGGTGGGCTCTAACACATTGCATAATGCGATTGCACAAATTGAAATTGACCGTGAAAAGGCGATTAAAGATTTTGAAGCCCATGGCAAGCCGCTGGAGGCAGAACGAATTGGTCAGCGTGTGGCATATGACCTTGAAATGATGAAAGAAGTGGGCTACTGCAGCGGAATTGAAAACTACTCCAGATATTTTGATGGCAGAAAGCCAGGTCAGGCGCCATACACGCTGATAGATTATTTTCCAAATGACTTTTTAACAATTATTGATGAAAGCCACATGACTTTGCCGCAGATTAGGGCAATGTATAACGGAGATAAGGCACGCAAAAACTCTTTGGTGGATTATGGCTTTAGGTTGGAGGCAGCACGCGACAACCGCCCACTTAAATTTGAAGAATTTGAACGAAAACTGAAACAGACCATATATGTTTCTGCCACGCCAGGCAAATATGAACTTGAACACGCTGGGCAAGTGGTTGAGCAGGTGATTAGGCCAACTGGGCTTTTGGACCCAAAAATCGAGGTTAAGCCAATTAAAAATCAGGTTGAAGAACTTATGCAAGAGTGCAAGAGAACAATCGAAAGAAACGCACGTGTTTTGGTTACAACTCTTACAAAAAAAATGGCGGAAAGTTTGACAACCTATTTGGCAGACAGAAAGTTTAAGGTTAAATATCTTCACAGCGAAATTGACACAATGGAACGTGTGGAAATAATCAACGGACTAAGGCAAGGCGATTTTGATATTCTTGTGGGCATAAATTTGCTTCGAGAAGGCTTGGATATGCCAGAAGTTGAACTTGTTTGCATTTTGGATGCGGACAAAGAAGGCTTTCTTCGCAGTGAAGGGGCGCTTATTCAAACCATAGGGCGCGCTGCAAGAAATGAAAATGGCAGAGTGGTCATGTTTGCAGATGTGATTACCGACAGCATGCGCAGGGCGATTGATGAAACTGAAAGGCGCCGCTACTTACAAGAAAAGTTTAACAAGGAACACGGCATTGTGCCAAAAACAATTATAAAAGAAATTAAGAACACGCTGGATATATCCAAAAAGGTTACAGACAACTCTATTTCCAAAAAAGATATTCCAAAAGAGATTGACCGTTTGACAAGCATGATGAAAATTGCTTCCTCGCAATTGGATTTTGAACGCGCAATTGAACTTAGGAATCAAATTGCAAAACTAAAAAAACGCTTGGGGATGAAAGATAAAATTGAATAGGGCCTTGACAAGGCGAATGTATCGCGATATAATTTGAACAAGGAGTGTAAGTTATGGCACATCCACTAACGAAAGAAGAATTAGTTTCAAGGGAATGTTCATTAAAAGCGTTGACGCAAGGCCCTTTTGGCATAAAATTTTGGACGCGTGAGGCGGATATCCATGAAGATTATCCCAATCTTAAGCCGTTGCTGCCTGCAAGGGTGAAAAAGGTTGGGGAGGCGAATGTGATTATCAGCGCAAGAGGATACGAATTGTTTAAATATTTCAATTTTAATAAAGCAACAATCCTTGCACAAATTCCAGAGGAAAAATTAAAGGGTGCGGACTGTTATTTTCCAAAAATAGACCGCGTTGTCATGGGTGGCAAAATATATGAATTGGGCAAGTCAAACTTAGCCCAACTTGCAATGGCAGACACAATGCCGGATTTCTATTTTGCAACTGTGGAACTTTACAAATCTAAAAATGGGGTGCCCGAACAAGTTGCAAGGCAGCCATACATAGACGGCGATGTAAAAATTTCGCCAAATGAAGCAGTGAAGGCTTGTAAAAATCTGCCAGAGCCATTTGATGAATTCAAAACTTTATAAATAAAAAAATCGGCGTTAAATACGCTGTTTTTTCTTTTAAAATTAACAAAAATGTGCTAAAATTTATGGTGAATTTACTTTAAAATTTGAGAGGGCGAAATGAAAAATTCAATTATCATTAAAGGTGCAAAAGAGAACAATCTTAAAAATATAAGTTTGGAACTTCCAAGAGACAAATTTATTGTTTTCACTGGCGTGAGCGGCTCAGGGAAAAGTTCTTTGGCATTTGGAACAATTTTTGCAGAGGGGCAAAGGAGATATATTGAAAGCCTCTCCTCTTATGCAAGGCAGTTTTTAGGTGCGGCACAAAAGCCAGATGTGGAGGTTATTGAAGGCCTCTCGCCAGCCATTTCCATTGACCAAAAAACAACAAACAGAAATCCGCGTTCCACTGTTGGAACGGTCACGGAAATTTATGATTATTTGCGTTTGCTTTTTGCTCGTGTGGGGGTGCCTTATTGTCCACATTGTCACAAAGAGGTTAAGCAGCAAACCGTTGACCAAATTGTGGACAGCATCAAGGAATTTGGCGAAGGCACTAAAATTACAATTTTGGCACCGGTGGTGCGCGGGCAAAAAGGCAGGCACGAAAAACTGCTTGAAGGTTTAAAACGCAGCGGATATGTTCGCGTGGAAATTGACGGCAACGTGTATGCTTTGGATGAGCCTATAACTTTGGATAAAAATTTAAAACACAACATCAGCGTTGTGGTGGACCGCATTACGCTTAAAGAGGGCAAAGATAGCCGCCTTACAGGCAGCATTGAAACGGCACTTAAACTTGGTGAGGGGCTTGTTAACGTTGCCACAGAGGAGAAAACTGAAGTTTATTCCACAAATTATGCCTGCCCAGAGTGCGGCTGGACATTGGAAGAAATAAGTCCAAGGCTTTTCTCTTTCAACGCACCTTATGGGGCTTGCCCAAACTGCACTGGGTTAGGTTACACGCTGGATATTGACGAAGGCATTGTGCTTAGGCATGCGGACCTTTCAATTAACGAGGGCGCTTTTGATGCAACTGGCTGGAAAATGGAACCGGGCTCTATGGCAAACGCATATTTAACTGGTGTGGCAAAGGCATATGAAATTCCTTTGGACAAGCCTGTGAATAAACTCCCAAAAGAGAAACTGAAAATTCTGCTTTATGGCACTGGTGCGGAAAAAGTGGATGTTACAGTGGACAATGCACGCGGCAAGCATATGCTTTCTGTAAATTTTGAAGGGATTATAAACAATTTAAGGCGCCGATACAACGAGACCACAAGTGAGTGGGCGAGGTGGGAAATTGGGCGTTTTATGCGTGAACAAACATGCTCGGTGTGCCACGGGAAAAGGCTGAACGAAAGTGCTTTGGCTGTGAAAATTAATAACAAAGATATTGATGACTATTGCCAGTGTTCCATAAAAAATCTGTTGCCAATGGTGCAAAATTTGGAACTTACAAAAACAAAACTTCAAATTGCAGAGCCTATATTAAAAGAGATTGTTGCAAGATTGACCTTTTTGCAAGATGTGGGTTTGTCTTATTTAACGCTTGGGCGTTCTGCCGAGAGTTTGTCAGGCGGTGAGGCGCAAAGAATCCGCCTTGCCACACAGATAGGAAGCGGTCTTGTGGGGGTGCTTTACATTTTGGATGAGCCTTCCATTGGCCTACACCAGCGTGACAACGAAAAACTTTTAAACACACTTAAAAAATTAAAGGATTTGGGCAACACGCTTATTGTTGTTGAGCATGATGAGGACACCATGCGTGCTGCGGACTATTTGGTGGATGTTGGACCATATGCAGGTGTGCATGGCGGCGAAATTGTGGCAGCAGGCACTGTGGAAGAAGTTCTAAAAAGTAAAAAATCCATTACGGCAGCGTTCCTGCGTGGCGATGAAAAAATTGAAGTGCCAAGCGAAAGACGAAAACCCAAAGATTTTGTTGAAATTGTTGGGGCAAAACAGAACAACTTAAAGAATATAAATGTAAAAATTCCAACAGGCGTGTTCACTGTGGTTACAGGCGTGTCTGGAGGTGGAAAATCCAGTTTGATAGACGGCGTTTTGTTCCCATATCTTTCCAATTTGTTAAACGGCAGCAAGTTGGAACTTGGAAAGTTTAAGGAAATAAAAAATGCCGAGGTGTTGGACAAGGTAATCAACATTGACCAAGCACCAATTGGCAGAACACCGCGTTCCAATCCTGCCACATACACAGGGGTGTTCACGCCAATCCGTGATTTGTTTGCTTCCACGCCAGATGCCAAAGCGCGTGGGTTTGCTTCAGGCAGGTTCTCCTTTAACATAAAAGGCGGAAGGTGTGAGGCGTGCGAAGGCGCAGGCGTTAAAGAAATTGAAATGTATTTCTTGCCAGACATCACCGTTCCGTGCGAAGTCTGCCGCGGCAAACGCTATAATCGCGAAACTTTGGAAGTTAAATATAAAGGCAAAACCATAAGTGATGTGCTGGACATGACCGTGGAAGAAGCGCTAAAATTCTTTGAGAACATTCCGTCCATAAAGAACAAAATTCAGGCACTTTATGATGTTGGGCTTTCTTACATTAAACTTGGTCAGCCTGCCACAACGCTTTCTGGCGGCGAGGCACAGCGTGTGAAACTGGCAACAGAACTTTCACGCAAAGGCACTGGCAAAACAATGTATATTTTGGATGAGCCAACCACAGGGTTGCATATGTATGACGTGAAAAAACTTATTGCCATTTTGCAGAGGCTTGTTGATGGCGGCAACAGCGTGGTGGTTATTGAACACAATTTGGATGTTATCAAATGTGCCGATTACATTATCGACATGGGCCCAGAAGGCGGAGACGAGGGCGGCACAGTTGTTACAACCGGCACGCCAGAGGAGATTGTCAAGTGCAAAGCCTCTTACACAGGTCAATTTTTAAAGAAGATGTTAAAATAAAAACACTTATTTTGTTCGTTGACAAAACATGTGCAAATGTGCTAAAATGTGCATGTTATGCGAGTGATAAATCTTTCGTCAGGGAGTGATGGAAATTTAACATATGTTGAAAGCGAACATTCACGCATTTTGGTGGACGATGGTCTTTCTTGCAAAGAAACGGACAAAAGGTTGTCACTGCTTGGCATTTCTGGCAACGATATAGACGCCGTTATTGTAACTCACGAGCACGCCGACCATATCAAGGGCGTTGATATGTTCAGTAAAAAATACAATGTGCCTGTGTTTGCACATGAAGATGTTTGGGCAACAATGTATGACAAATTGCCAAAGATGGAAGATAAAAACCGAAAAATTTTTACTGATGCGTTTGAATTTAAAGATTTGTTAATTCAGCCAGTGGAACTTCCGCATGATGTTAAGTGTTATGGCTTTTCGCTGAACGAAAAAGATAAGCGTATAAGCATCTTGACCGACCTTGGGCACACCACCGACAAAATTTTTGAAAGTGTTAAAGGCAGCCAACTTGTGTATGTGGAAGCCAATCACGATTTGAGCATGCTAAGGAATTGCGAAAAATATCCGCTTTCACTGCGCATGAGGATTGCTGGCAAAAATGGGCATCTTTCAAATGATGCATCTGCCGAAATTATAGAAAAACTGGTTAAAAGCGGCACTCGGCAGATTGTTCTTGCACATTTAAGCACCGAGAACAATGCCCCAGAACTTGCATATAACTATATAACCTCGCTTCTGGCAGAGCATGGTTTAATTGAAGGTGAAACCTTTAAAATTGATGTTGCACTTACAAGGCCAACAACACTTTTTAAGTTAAAATAGAAAAAAAGAGCAAAAAAAACTAAAAATTTGCTCTTTTTTTATATTTTTTTTAATTTATAAAATTATTCCATCATTTGAGTCGTCAAAGCGGCGCACATACGCATGTTGTTCTTCACTGTAAACGCCGTCTTCGCCAACAACAAAACTGTCAATAAATTTGCAGTTGTATGGCTGAATAATTTCTTTAATTCTCTGTGCCGCTGCACTATCTTTGTCGGAGTGATTTGCCACGCCGTTAGGATGATTATGTGCCACAGCCAAATAGGAAGCATGTGTGGAGTTCATCAAATTCAAAATTTCCAGTGGGGCAATGCCAACCTCACGAACCTCCTCCAAATTGTATTGGCGCAGTTGCAACAGGCGCAGGGCGTTGTCGATTGCAAAAATATACAGGTTTTCAGTTGAATTGTATCTTAAAAGTTCCACCAAAATATCCAAAAACTCTCCAGAATTTTTTATACTTTGGCGTGGTTTTATTTTTGTGTATGTATAAAAGGTGAAAATTTCTTTAAAGTTTTTAATTTTCTTTGCACTTAACTCGCTAATGCCCGGAATTTGCATAAGGTCGTTTATGTCCGCATCAATTATGTTTGAAAAACTTCCAAACTTGTTTATAAGTGCGTGCGAAATTGGGTTGACATCTTTGCGTGGAATTATATATGTTAAAAATGTTTCAACCGCTTGCACATTTGTTATATTTTTCATGCCAACATTAAACACCAAATCTGTCAAGCGTGCTCTATGACCATTGTGAATATTGTTATTTTCTTTCATATGCATCTCACATTAAATTCTGTTTTTACAGTTGAACACCTTTTCATTTTTATCAGCGACAAAATTGGCAATTTCTTGTATGGCAACTTTGTTTGCTTTTCGTAAATCAATTTCGCTTGGGTTCTCTGCTAAAAACTTACGCACGGCCGCCATATAACACAGGCGAATGTCGGTATCTGTGTTAATTTTATAAATATGATGCTGCGTGGCAAGTTTTCTTAATGTGGCCTCTTTTGTTCCAGCGGCACCTTCCAGATGCCCACCAAACTGATTTATGGTTTTAACAAATTGTGCAGGCACACTGGAAGCGCCGTGCAAAACTAAAGGTGTGGAAGGAATGTTTTTTTCAATTTCGCTTAAAATCCCAAACTGAATTTGTTGCTTCGTTTTATATTTATACGCGCCATGGCTGGTTCCTATGGCAACTGCCAAACTGTCGCACCCTGTCCTTGACACAAACTCTTTTGCTTTTTCAGGGTCTGTGAAAAGGCTTTTGTCCGCTGAAACTGTATCTTCAACCCCAGCCAAAACGCCAAGTTCTGCCTCCACAAAAACACCTTTTTTGTGAGCATAATTTACCACTTTGGCAGTTTGTTTAACATTTTCTTCAAAAGGCAAACTGCTGCCATCGAACATAACGCTGTCAAAGCCAAGGTCAACCGCTTTTTTGCACATTTCAAAACTTTTTCCGTGGTCCAAATGCAAAAAAAGTGGAATTTTATATTGTTTTTTTACGGTTTCAACCATTGGAATTATAAAATTTTCGCCGATATAAGAAAATCCGCCTTCACTTAAAGCAATAAATGCTGGCGATTTTGTGCGCGCACAACCCTCGCAAATGCCTTTTAATGTTTCTAAATTATAAAAATTGTAAGCACCTATAACATAATCTTTTTTACATGCATCAGCAAGATAAAAATCAAGTTTTTTCATACCTTATAAGTTTCCCCTTATTTTATTGCATTTTAACACATTTTGAAAAAAAATCAAACATATACTTAGGGTATGCAAAAAATTTTTGTGAGGTGAAAAAATGAAAAAGAAAATTTTTCTTGCAGGGCTTTTGGCAGTTGTGGCACTTTCGCTTTTTGGCTGCGGGAAATCACTGCAAACACGCATTGAAGAAAACCTTTCTGAACACACTTGCGTTTATTACTATGCGGAAGGTGAGGGCTACTACGCAACACTTTCTTCAGGCGAGCGCGAGGACGAATATTTGCTGAACGGCAAAAGTGAAAAGAAGGTGGATTTTGCACTTTTGGCAATTAAACCAAGTGTGGGAACTTCTGAAAAAATTATCAAGGCAAATGTTGCCATTAATGGTGAGAGCAAACTTTATGAACTTGAACTGAACGATTTGAATTTCACATATATGGTGGACCTTGAGCAAAGGCTTTCTGGTGACGAGAGCATTTCGGTGGAATACGCTGGGCAAACACTTGAAATGCAAAACCTATCAAAAGATTTTGCCATTGATGATGTTAAAGCCATTGAAATTGCTTGCAACGAACTCTCCGACAAAATTGATGGAATAAGGAGGGGGAACAACCTAAATGCCGAGTGTTATTTGCGTGTTTTAGACAAAAAAGCCAACAATTTTGACAATATGTTCTGGTGCTTTACAGTTGTTACAACAGACAAACAAACTTTTTCGGTTATAATTTCCACAGTTGATGGCTCAATTTTGGCAAAAAGCGAGTAAAAAGCGGCAAATCGCCGTTTTTTTTGTTGGAGAATCTTTCGTTTTTTGATATAATAAACAAATGAGCAAGATGCACGAAGTTCAAGAGGTGGAAACGGAAAAAGCCATTGTTTTCTGCCCTCTGGATAAAGACACTGACAAAGATTTTAAATTTGCGGAAATAAGCAGATTGTGTTTTTCTGCGGGCATGGAGGTTGTGCAAATTTTTAGCCAAAGCACAGACGCTTTTAACAGGCGCACCGTTATGGGCAAGGGCAAGGTTGAAGAAATTAAGCAGTTTTTAACAGAGAACCCTTGCGACACGCTGGTTGTCGATTTTGGGCTCACTGGCTCACAACTTCGCAATTTAAGCGAGGACCTTAATATAAAGGTTCTGGACAGAGTTTTGCTTATCATAGACATTTTTGCGCTCAATGCAAAATCTAGCGAAGGAAAAATTGAAGTTAAACTTGCACAAGAGAGATACCTTTTAACAAGGCTGTCTTCTTTGCAAGGAAGTTTTGGGCGTTTTGGGGGCAAGGGTGCTGGGATGCGTGGCCCTGGAGAAACCAAACTTGAACTTGATAGACGTAAACTTGAAAAAGATATAATCACGCTGCAAGGCGAACTTGAAAAAATTAAGGCAAGCCGCCGCCAAAATCGCGTGCTGCGTGAAAAGAACGGAATTAAAAGTGTTGTGCTGGGCGGATACACTAACGCTGGCAAAAGTTCAATTTTCAATCTGCTCACAAAAGAGAATATTTATGCCGATGACAAACTTTTTGCAACGTTAGACACCACAAGCAGACGGTTGTTTTTGGATAACGGCTACTGCCTTTTAACCGACACGGTTGGCTTTATTAGCGACTTGCCGCATGAACTTGTTGAAAGTTTTTCAGCAACCTTAGAGGAAGTTAAAATGGCGGACCTTGTGCTGCACGTTGTGGATGTTTCGGACAAGTTTTATCCAAAATATATCCGTATAACAGACGAAATTTTGGATGGACTTGGGGCAACAAAAAACCGCATTGTTGTGCTAAACAAATGCGATTTGCTAACAACGCCTGTAAAAATTGAAAAGAATCAAATACTTTTTTCTGCAAAGAACAAAACAAATGTTGAAAAACTTAAAAGCATCATTTCAGCATGCTTAGAATAAAAAACAGCCACATCGGCTGCTTTTTATTTTCCGTATTCATTAAGTTTTTTCAAAAGAAAATCAACGTCCACGCCATGAACAGCGGCTGCTTCTTCAACAGTTTCCATTTGGCTTACAGGGCAGGAAATGCAGTGCATGCCAAAGCCCATAAAAACTTCTTCCAAATTTGGATTTTGTTTTAAGGCCTCGCCAATTGTCATATCTTTTGAAATCTCTTTTGGAACAAATTTCTTTTTCATAATTTTCTCCTTTTGCTTAAATATAATAGCACAAAAGGTTTGTTTTTTCAACAAAAATATCAAATTTTTATATAAAAAGTGTGCTTTTAATGCAAAAATTGTCGTTTTTTGTCTTTTTTATGTGTTTTAAGATATTTAAACTTTTGAACTCATAAAACAATAACAGAGGCAGGGGCAATGGAAAATTTATCAAAAATTGTGGTTTCAAAAAGTGAAGGCAGAAGGGTGGGCTTTATATTGGATATTGCCATAAGTGACGCTATGCAAAAACTTGGATATTATGTTGTTGACGAAGAAAGCGAAGGCGAGTTTTTGTTGCCATATGAGAGCATTTTGTCAACATCTGGCAGTGTGGTGCTTATTGAAGATGTTTCTGTTTTGCAATTTTCTTCAGAGCGAAGTTTCAGCGTGCTTGGCAAAGAAATTTTGGATGAGCAAGGCTATAATCTTGGAAAAGTTATTGATATGGCCTTTAATAACAAAAAATGCGAAAAATTTATAACATCTTCTTGTGAAATTGGTGCAAAGTTTGTTAGAAAAATTGGCAAGGATTACATTTTTGTTTCGTTCAAGAAAAGAAAACCGCAAAAAGTGAATCAAGGTTTCCCTCGTGCAGACGAGGCGATTGTTGTGCAAATACAAAATTTTCAAAACAATGTTGAACCAGAAAGAGTTCGGCTTTCATCCTCTTTTTATATAGGCAAGGTTTGCACGCAGGACATATTTGGCTACAACAACGAGAAGATTGTTTTAAGTGGAGATATCATCACACGTGCAATTGTTGAAAAGGCAAAAAGGCACAACAAACTTAATCAGTTATTTTTTGCGATAAAGAGATAAAAAACAAAAATTATTAAAAAAATATAATTTTTTTGCAAAAAAACATAAAAAAATAGCAAAAAAATATGTTTTTTTTAATTTTTTTACATATTTTTTAAAATTTTCTTATGCAAGACGGCAGGTTGAAAAATTAAATGGCTTAGAGAATATTTTTTTAGCCTTTAATATTTTATATTAAATTTAAGTTTTTTATTGAATTTGTTTGTATTTTTGCTTTGATTTGTTGTATCATAAAAACAGATATATTGGGCAAGTTTTAAAATTTATTATGTGAGGTTTTTATGGTTCGTGTAATTCCAAGAAAAACAAAAGTTAAAGCAGAGTTTGTCCGCGGCGTCACTGGCATTGATGTTGTGCTTGGCATTATCTTTGTTGCAGTTGCCATAATTTTGTTTTTGTCTAACTTTAACGTTGGGGGCACAAACATAAGCCCTTGGATTGCTGTGGCATGGTGCATCATTGCTGTTTCCATGTTCTTCAAGCCTGCCGATGACACCAGATTTTACAACACTATAATTTTCTTGCTAAGATATTCGGCTCAGAAAAAGAAATTCTCCAAAGGCGATGGCAAAAAGAAAAAGAGCGACATTAAAGAGATGATTGCTTATGAAAAACTTTATCAAGACAAGTTCATTGACTTTGGTGCTTACTATGCACAGGTTATTGAAATTCAACCAATGTTCTTCACTTTGCTCACCGAATATTATCAAGACAATGTTATTGAAAGTTTTGCCAACGCATTAAGGCGTTTAACAGCATCGCAAACTTGCTCGATTATTAAAACATCAAGACCCATGGTGTTTGACCAATACATACATAACGAAAATGCAAAATATGATGTGCTTTACGATATGCAATATGATGGGCAAATAACGCAAGCGGAAATTGATGCTCGTTCTCCTATTTTTGAAGAACGCGTTTCGTTTTATGAATTTTTGGACAGGCAAGAGAAAATTTATAAAGACCATTTTTATATTGTGGTTTACGATAAAGATAGAGAAATTTTGGAAAACACCACATCCGGCATGATATCCGCTTTGGCGGCATCTTTGAACCCTATTAACGCAAAAATTTTAAGAGGGGCGGAACTTGTTGTGTTCTTAAAATCTAACCTCACCAAAGATTTTGATGAAAGGGATTTGGAAATTACGCCTATCACAGAGCAAATTAACTGGGCAACGCCAAACAAAATCAGGTTTAACATTGCCAGATACTTTTTGGATGAAAATTGTTACAGATGCTTTAACTTAATTGACTATCCTTTGCAAGTTGGCAATGCATGGGGTGCACAGTTCTTCCTTTTGGACAAAACCAAAACGGTTATGAAATTTAACCCTATTCCAAAACTGGACTCTGAGAAACAAATAGATAAAGCCATTATGGAAATGGAGGCAAAGTTATACAAGGCTGGGCGTAGTTCGGCGCAGATTGAACTTAAAACCCACGTTGACACTTTGCGCGATTTGTTAAGAGACTTAAAAAACAACAACCAACAACTTTTTAATGTTAACACTTATATTGTCAGTGAGGATATTGCCAAGAAAGATGTTAGGGCCATGTTAAAGCAAATGGGCTTTAAATATTCCGAACTGTTTTCCAGACAAATTGACGGCTTTGTTTCGTCTGCAATTTCCAGAAGGGATAGCGTTAAAAGTGGCTTAAGGGGCATTCCAACCAGCACTTTGGCGGCAACGTTCCCATTTATTTCCAACTCGCTGCAAGATGAAAACGGAATTTACATTGGCGACAACGAATATCCTGTGTTTGTGGACTTTTTCAAACGCGATAGAGAAAGAGTTAACAGTAACATGATGGTTATTGGAAAATCTGGCTCTGGCAAAAGTTACGCCACAAAAACTTTGTTAACAAACTTTGCCGCAGATAACTGCAAAATTTTTATTCTTGACCCAGAAAACGAATATAAAGATTTAACAACCAACCTTGGCGGAAAGTTTATTGATGTTGGCTCATCCTTGCATGGAATTATCAATCCTTTCCACGTGATTTCTTCGTTGGAAGCATCTGAAGATGAACTGGACGAAGAACAGGAGGAACAATTTGACGATTTTGGCAGGCCAATTCCAAAGAAAAAGGTTGAAAAGCAGGCAGATGACTCTTTCTCACAGCACTTGCAGTTCTTGGAACAATTCTTCCGCGTGATTTTGGAAGGGATTAATTCGGATGCGTTTGAAGTGCTGAACTCTTTGATTATCGATATGTATAAAGAGTTCAAAATTGATAACAACACCAATCTTGCAAAGTTGCAGCCTAAGGACTATCCAACATTTGATGCCCTTTACGATTTAATTTTACGCCGCCTTAAAACAGCAAAAGACGAGTTCACTTTAAGGAACTTGATGACCGTTGAAACTTACATAAAGAAATTTGCAAAGGGCGGAAGAAACAGCGCTCTTTGGAACGGCCCAACATCCATTGAAACAAACGAAAATTTTGTTACATTTAACTTTCAATCTTTGGTTGCAGGGAACAACGCTCAACTTACCAATGCGCAAATGCTTTTGGTGTTTAGATATTTGAACAACGAAATCATTAACAACAAAGATTTTAACAGAAAATATCGCAAAAACAGAAAGATTATTGTTGCGGTTGATGAGGCGCACATCTTCATCAATCCAAAATATCCTATCGCTCTGGACTTTATGGCGCAAATGGCAAAACGTATCAGAAAATACGGCGGTATGCAAATTGTCATCACGCAGAATATCTCGGACTTTGTTGGCTCGGAAGAAATCAGGCGTCAATCCACAGCGGTTATCAATGCGTGCCAATATTCGCTTATCTTCTCGCTGTCGCCAAGCGATATCAACGACCTTGTGCAGTTGTATGAAAAATCGGGCGGCATAAACGAAGAAGAACAGAACTCAATTGTTACCGCTGGTGTTGGACAAGCGTTCTTAATTACTGGTGCAACATCCAGAACAACCGTTCAAATCGTGGCACAAGATTACGTTAAACGTCTGTTTGATTAACAAAAGAAAAAAGGAAGCCATATGACGAAAAAACTGAAAAACATTTTTATAAGTTTGTTTGGTGTGCTTGCATTTCTGTTTGCAGGTGTGTTTTTCGTAGGCTGTGGCATAAATTATAACAAAATAAGTTTAAGCGCCGATGTTGCATCTGTCAACTTGCAGGTTGGCGAAGAAAAAGACATTACATTTACAATTGATGGCTATCAAAAAGGCTTTAACAACAAAATTCAAATTATGCCAAGTAATGGGCTTTCGTCAGTGTTTGTGGTGGCTGAGGGTTCGCCAACATATATTGGCAAAGATAAAATACGCATAACCATACGCGGCGTTGCGGGTGGCAGCGGCACACTTACAATCCGCACATACGAGGCCGCCAAAGAGTGCTCGGTGGATGTTTCGGTTGAAGAATTTTCAAGTTCCATGATACAAAGAAACAGCACTTTGTATGTTTCAAACAAAACGGCGTTTAAGCCGTCTGCGGATTTGTTTGAATTTCCTGCAAACACCACAAACAAAAACCTTTCGTTCTTTTATATAACAGGGGATAAACCTGCGGCAGATTTAAATACATATCGGCTGCAACTGGATGGCAATGTTATCACTTTTGTAAATGGACAAGAGACAATTCAGCGCACGGTTGTTCCTTTTAATGAAATAAGGCTGCTTGAAGAAAATGACCAAGAAAAATTGGTGGCTGTTTATAATGGGGCACAAACCGAACTTGAATTAAGGCAAAGCTTTATGTTTGTTGCAATTTACACACACTCTTTGACTAGTGGGGATTATTCAACGCCAATTTTTGTTGCCAGCGAAGTTCAAGTTTTAAAAGATATCAAATTGAACATTTCTGGCGGATATTTGCAATCGGACGGCTCTGTAACGCAGTTGAACGAAGAAAGCACAGAAAGGCTGAACTTCAAGCCGCTTACAGACGGCAAGATTATAATTGTTCCAAACAATTCCAAGATGCTACAATATGTTTTAAAAATTGAAACAGAGAGTTTTGAAAACCTTAATATTGATATAGATAAAAGCAATGAAGATGTTATTGTTGATTTTATCAGTGGCGACACCTTTGACAGCACAGACAATGTAAAATACTTGAAAATTTCGCAGAACTCCATGAAGCAAGCCTCCACCACAATAAAAATGAATGTTTATTATCAGTCAACAAAAAATGTGCAGGATGAGAGTGTTAATACAATTGAACAAATTGTGGTTGAAACGCAGGTTGCCCCTAAATATATCACGGTTAATGGGTTGCTTGAAGCGCAAAAACTGGTTATGTATAACCAATATACCTCGCCAGAATACGGTTGGAGAGACCTTGGCATTGAAGTGATTTCCGAATTTGAAACCTCGCCAACATTTAAAGGTATTTATTTTGAATATAATAGTGATTATATTGAAATGCTTTATAACGGCTCGCCTGTAATTCAAGGTGAGGGGATGCTTTACAGCGACCTTGACACTCCATTTCAAGTGCGCGGAAAACTTACCGCCAACCCTGTGGACAATGAAGTAATTAAAATTGTGCTTTTAAGTGACATTTTAAGTGACGGCAAAAAGAGCCTTGAAATTTCTGTGCCATATCAAATAAAGGCAGGCGCAACAAGTGTGTCAATTGACACGCCTTATCAAAATTACAGATATTTTTATCTTGATGCCGATTGGCAAGGCGAATTTAAGCAGTTTAATAGGCAATTATTTGCAAATCACGAATTTCAGTCCATAACGGCAAAATATATAAGCGGATTGGATGTTGTTGAATTTGACACACATCCAAATGAACCATGTCAACAAGATAGTGACAAGGAAAATGTTTATTGGCTAAACTTGTCGCTTAACGTTAAAACAACTGGCATTGGCATATATGATATCATTTTGGATAACGGCATAACCAGAAGGATTTCGTTTAATGTAATTGACACATTAAAGCCGTCCACTACCGAAATTAAAATGAGCAATGAAGGCAACCAAAATGTTCAAGAATATTCTTTTGGTAAATATTGGACAGAAGAACAAGACCCTGGCTTTAACAACCTTTTGAAAATTCAAATTTTAAATCCTTCCACGCGTGATAGCATCAGTTTTGGCAATACGGCAAGTTTTGAAATAATTTCTAATGTTGTCAGCGGCGCTGTTACTTATAATGCGGACAATGGCTATGTTATGGTTTCACAAGTTGGCAACCGCTTTAATGTAACAACTCTTGCAAATGGGGTGACACAAATCACATTTACATTGAAAGGGAACATTGTTGACGAAATTTCGTTTCAAACATCCGAAGCCCCAAACATTATAATTATGGTGGAAGTTACATCATATTCTTTGGTTGACGAATTTTATCTGAAAAATGGCGACAGTTTGGCACTTTCAAACATTGTATATTATGGCAATGCCGACAGCAACGAAAACAACAAGTTGACATTTACACCTGTGGCGAACAATGGGCAGTCAAGCAATTTCCAGAGATATTCTTTTGAAGCAAGTGAATTTGTCCGCTTGTTCGGCATGATTGAAAACGGCACTCTTGAAGGCATTGGAAATGAAGAACAACGCGATGAAAACGGCAATATAAAGCAAGATGAGGCGGGTCACACAATTTATGACAGATATAGATACGATGTGGACAGTTCTGCCTTTTCCAAAATGGTTAAAACAGAATATGTTCCAGAAAGTTATGTTGTGGATGGAACGCAAAATGGCGACAAATTTATTTCGTTCACTGTGCTTAATGAAAATGGCGGCACGCTTGACGAAACCGTTACAGATGTTACCATAACAAAAAATGACGGCAAAACAAATGTTCAAAGAACAATCAGGCTGTTCTTCTTCAACTCTTTGATGTTCCGAGGGGAAGATGTTACAGTTTCCGCCAATGATGCAACATATACTATACATTTTAGCAATGTTTACGAATTTGTGTATGGCTCATTCGATATGAATTCGTTTACTTACACGCACACATATCCAAGTGCAACAAGGGCGTTTGTGCTTTCTGCAAATTTAAGGCAGCGAGATAACTCTAAACGATATGATGCACGCATTGTTGCACAAAGATATAACGCTGCTTTCTGGCACAAGTTATATAGATTTTGACAAAGATACACTCACGGCAACCATTGGCGTGTTTACATATCCTGTTGACGCAACCAACAACTCTATAAAAGTGGAATTTATTCCAACAAATGGCAACCCATATAATATGATTACCTTGCCAGAAGATGGCGAACTTGTTTCTCAAAACGGCATTTACATGATACCGCTTTCTTGCGAAAGATTTTACAATGACCCAACCCTTCGCGGCGGCAAAAACATTTGGGAAATTGAAGATTCGCTTACAGGCGATTTGTATATCTATCCAGAGGAGTGGGGGACATCTTACACATCTTTAACCGAAGGGCGAACCCCTATTAAAATTTCGGTGCAATATCGCAATGGCTCACGCGCAAACCCTTATCTTTTGGAAGATAGCGCCGATGTTCTTGGCATAAACAAAGATTCTGGCTCGCTTTCCAGCCACTATGAAATCCGCTCAACCATTAGCATGGGTTCCAAAAAAATTGCCCCTATCGGCATTATT
>CANQCE010000007.1 GCA_947589655.1 uncultured Clostridia bacterium
GGTGGTGCTGGTGAAGGCGTTGGTGTCGGCGCTGGAGAAGGAGTAGGAGTCGGCGCTGGAGAAGGAGTTGGAGTTGGTGTAGGTGCTGGTGCAGGCGCAGGGGCTGGCGTTGGTCCTCCAGTTGGGACTGCGAACGGCGATGCGGTTCTGGTTGCAGCCCCAGCAGGTGCCCCAGTTCCAGTTGGTGTTCCAGTTCCTGTTGCAGTTCCAGAAGGTGCCCAAGTTCTGGTTGACGCCGCAGCAGGTGCCCCAGTTGCAGTTCCAGTTGGTGTTCCGGAAGGAACCCATGCTCGGACTCTTGTTGTCACATATGGCATTACTGGTGTTGCTGCAACATATCCATATACCGGAGTTGCATATGGCACAAATCCAGTTGTTATAACTGTTGCCCCTGGCGTTGTTACAACTGTTGTTGTTGGCATATATGTCAGTGAGTATCCGTATGTGTATGCATATGTGTATGGGGCATATGTGTATACTGGTGCAGGCGCTGCATATACAGGTGCTGCGTAAGTTGGTGCTGCATAGGTCGCTGCTGCATATGTTGGTGCGGCGTAAGTTGGCGTAGGTGTTGCCGCTGGCGCACTGGTTCTTGCCGCTGGTGCTGCAGTTCCAGTAGGTGCCCCGGTTGGCGTTCCGTCAGTTCCAACAGGAGTTCTGGCTCTAGGTGACATTCTTCTAGTTCCAGTTGATAAATCTTCAGTTCTTTTTATTGGCTCAGGTGCAGGCTTTGGCTCTGGCGCAGGTTCTGGTGTAGGTGCAGGTTCTGGTGTAAATGCAGACACTGGTGTAGTTGCAGGTGCAGGCGCTGGTGTATCATCAGTTTTTTTACGTTCAGGGGTTGCAGTTTGTATCGGTGTAATTTCTGGTTCCAAAGAGTAATCAGCCATCCCAGAAATTGTGGCACTGGCACTGCCCCAAGTATTATCGGTTTCTCGTGTTTGTTCAGGCATTTCTTGTGCGGAAACAGGGGTAATTTCATCAGCCGTTCTGTCTTCATATTCAGGCGGAACGAAAGAGCGGCTTCTTTCACTGACTGGCGTGCCCAATTCTTTATGAGGTTCTCTTTTCATGCTTGGATATACACCTTGGCTTGAATAAATCCAAGAATTATCTCTTTCATTTGCAGGGTTAAGGCTATATGTATAGGCTTCTTTGCCTTTGCCTATTTTTATTCTCTCTGTGGAAGCCCCAACACCTGTGTTTGCAACTTCTGTGCGTTCAAGTGGTGTGCGAATATCTTCCGTAATTTTAACAAGGTCCTCATCTTGCAAGTCAGGCTTTTCATTTTTTGCAGGCAGAGGAACTAACACGTCATGTGTTCTTGTTCCTTTTGCTTCAAGATGCAGATATAATTGATTTTCATCTTGTTGGTCTTTTTCAAAACTTGCCCCTTGAATTTCAAACCTTCTTGGGGTTGTTACGCGGCCTGGTTCCTTGGTGTCTGGATGCTCGCTTAAAGGGGCATATAAATAGGATTTTCCACTTTCTTCAATAAAACGTAAATTGGCACCAGCAAGGGCTCTTGTTTTTGTTTTAATTAGCCCATGATTTAGTTCTGTTACGGCTTCCCCTCTTTTTTCCGCATTGCTTCTTTGAAGCATTAAAACTGTATCTTTAAAATGGCCAGAACATTTTGCACCAAAATTCACATCTTCGCGCTGCTCGTCAAACAGTGCTTGCACGCCAGCCTCTGTAATGCTGATATCAAGAGGTTTGTCCATCACCTCAGAAAACCTTTCGCCAGTGGAATCAATTGCCTTGATTGCATCTGCGGAAAATTCCAGTGCGCCATTGTCAGTTTTGGCACGCATTGCAACGCCGTTTTTCCCTCTTAAAATAAAAGTGCCGTCTGTAAATTCAACTTGTGGGATGGAATAAAGCCCATCTTCATCGCGTTCACCAAATGCGGTTGGAAAATCATCCAAAACGCTTTGAGCGAACCTTGCTTTAATAACTTTTTTGGATGTTTCTTCTTGTTTTTCTTCCTGTTCGTAGAAAGTTGCCATATCAACAGTTTTGTCTTCCTGCTTTTGCGTAACTCTGAAAAGTTCTTTTCTTGTTTTATCTGGTGTTTTATCTTGGCTAACCACCGAAATTGTTTGTGTTTTGTCCTCTCCAGTTTCAGTTTTGCCCAATGAAATATGACAAGACGAGGTTTGTTCGCCATCTCTTTCGGTTACTTCAATTGACTTTACATTCTTTTTTCCAGTGGCACTACGCTTTATTGCAGGTGCCTCCAAAAACTGTTCGTTTGTTGTATTATCTGGAATATAAGGGTTTTCACCGCTATTTAATTCTTCAGATAAATCTTGTTCTGCCATATTTCCTCCTTCTTAAAGGTTACAACTTTCTGTAATGAAATTATACCATATTTGGCTACTTATGTCAATTGTTGTCGTAAAATAAATTTCCAAAGTGTTATTTATCAATATTTTGGAGACTTTTGATGTTTTTATCAGTAAAAAGTTTGTGTTTTTTTACAGTTTTTGCTAAAATGATTGTGATATTGGCTATATTTTTTAAGGAGACAACCATGGGAATTTTTGGAAATGAAAACAAATCTCAAGTAAAAAAATTAAGAAAAATTGCTGACAAAGTTGTGGCGTTGGAAGATAAATACCGCGCCTTGTCAGATGAAGACCTTCGCGCTTGCACAGAAGATTTTAAAAAGCGTGTGGCAGCAGGCGAGGGCTTAAATGACCTTTTGCCAGAGGCGTATGCGGTGGTTAGAGAGGCCGCCGACAGAGTTTTAAACATGAGGCACTTTTACGTGCAAATTTTGGGCGGAATTGCACTGCATCAAGGGCGTATTGCCGAAATGGCAACCGGTGAAGGAAAAACGCTTGTGGCAACACTTCCTGCATATCTTAATGCGCTTAGCGGGCTGGGCGTGCATGTTGTAACGGTGAACGAATATTTGGCAAAGCGTGACGCCGAGTGGATGGGAAAAGTCTACAAATTTTTGGGGCTTACAGTTGGCGTTATTGTTTCTGGAATGGACGAAAAAGCCAAAAAGCAGGCATATGCATGTGATATAACTTACTGCACCAATAACGAGCTTGGCTTTGACTATCTTCGCGACAATATGGCAATCATGAAAGAGCAGCGTGTTCAGCGTGGGCATAACTTTGCCATTGTGGACGAGGTGGACAGCATTTTGATTGATGAGGCAAGAACGCCACTTATCATTTCTGGGCGAGGGATGAAATCTAGCGACAATTATATACGCGCACAAAAATTTGCCAAAACATTAAAGCCAGAAGATTGGGAAAAGGACGAAAAAACAAAAGCACTTAACCTCACCGAAAGCGGTGTGGCAAAGGCAGAGCGTTTTTATGGCACAGAAAACCTTTCTGATATTGACAACTTGGAACTTAACCATTATATAAACAACGCGTTAAAAGCCAACTTTGTTATGTTCGTGAACGAAAACTATATTGTTAAAGATGGCGAGGTTATCATTGTTGACGAGTTTACAGGCCGTTTGATGCCGGGCAGGCGTTACAACGATGGATTGCATCAAGCCATAGAGGCAAAAGAGGGCGTTGAAATTAAAGACGAAAACAAAACCCTTGCCACCATCACTTTTCAAAATTATTTCCGCATTTACAACAAACTTTCTGGCATGACAGGAACTGCCAAAACAGAAGAAGGCGAATTTAGAGCAATCTACAAGTTGGACGTTGTAACAATTCCAACCAACAAGCCAAACATCCGCATAGATGAGCCAGACATTGTTTTCACCACCGAGGCAGGCAAGATTAAAGCCATTGTTGAAGAAATCAAACGCCGCCACGAAAGCGGACAGCCAATTCTTATTGGCACAATCACCATTGATAAAAGTGAACTTTTGTCAAAAGCCTTAAAAGAAAACAAAATTAAACACACCGTTTTGAACGCAAAAAATCACGAGCAAGAAAGCCAAATTGTGGCACAAGCAGGCAGAAAAGGCGCTGTTACCATTGCCACCAACATGGCAGGGCGTGGAACGGATATTCTTCTTGGCGGGAACCCAGAGTTTATGGCGAAAAAGCAGATGCAAGAAGAAGGCTTTTCAGAGGAACAAATTTCTTACGCAACGGCATTTAACACCATTGATGACAAAGAAATGCAAAAGGCCAGAGAGCGTTATAACGAACTTTACACCGAATTTAAAAAGACCACCGATGCCGAAAAAGAGGAGGTGCGAAAAGCAGGGGGCCTTCACATTGTTGGCACCGAAAGGCACGAATCACGCCGAATTGACAACCAGTTGCGCGGCCGTGCATCGCGTCAGGGTGACCCAGGTTCCAGCGTGTTCTTTCTTTCGTTGGAAGATGACCTTATTCGCAGGTTTGGTGGCGACAGATTAAAGAAAATTGCACAATTTTTCAGGTTGGAAGAAGACACACCAATTCAACTGAAAATTCTTTCAAAGCAGATTGAGGGCGCTCAAAAGAAGATTGAAATTCAAAACTTTGCAATGCGAAAAACCGTTTTGCAGTTTGACGATGTTATGAACGCACAACGTGAGGTTATTTACAAAGAGCGAAATCGCGTGCTGGACGGCACAAGCACACACGAACAGATTATGGGAATGTTCCCAGATGTGATTAAAAAAGTTTGCGACCGCTGTGTGGATGGCGAAAAACCATATTTTGAATGGGATTTTGCAAAGATAAATCAAGAACTTGAGCGTGGGCTTTTGGAAAAAGGCAAGAATTTGATAACCGAAGATTTTTGTGAGGGCATGGACAAAGAAGATTTGGAAGAAGCCGTCATGAAACAGGTGGAAAAACGCTATAACGAGCGTATGAACGAAGCTGGCAAATATGGCATTGATTTTGAAAAACTTGAAAGTTTTGTGCTGTTAAAAGTTGTTGATAGCAACTGGATGAACCATATTGACGACATGCAAATTATGAAGAACGAAATTTTTGCGCGCGGCTTTGGCAATCAGGACCCAGTGCTTGCCTATAAAAAAGATGCATATGAAATGTTTGACAACATGATTGAAAAAATTCGCGAAACAACTTGCGTGCTGCTTTTGAACACCAGCATTGAAGTTCGCCGCCCAGAGCCAAAGCCAACACAGGTTTCAACGCAGTTCACAGAGGCAAGGGTGTCGGATGTTCCAAAGCGAACAGGCAACGCAATGCCAGAACGCCCACAAGAAGTGAAAAAACAGACCACCATTGTGAACACCGAAAAGAAAATTGGCCGCAACGACCCATGCCCATGCGGCAGCGGAAAGAAATACAAGAATTGCTGCGGGCGTGGGGGCAACTAGAATTTACGCCCCAAAAATGCGAGCATTTTCGGGGACCCCGTAACGGCGACACGCACCGATTGGTCATTCTGAGCAAGTGCTGTTAAGCACGCAGTCGAAGAATCTCCTACCTATAAAAAAACAAGCACGGTGCTAACGCCTAAAATTCGTTTCCCCCACGGGCCCCTTTTCGCCTGGCAAAATTCCGCTGGACATTTTGCGGGCGGCTAAAGTGCCTCAAAATTTTTAAGAGCGAACGCAGTTCTTTCCTTTAAAAATTTTGTAGGCGTGTTTTGGAGTGAGAATAAGCAGGGCGTTGTGAGAGCCTTCGAGGGGGCGGCTACGAAGGGGAAAAGTATAAACAAAATTTTTTCTTAATTCACTTGACTTGAAATTGAAAATATGTGTAAAATAAAAATGAAATAGGAAGGAGATTTGCGTAGCAAATCACTCCAAACAGATAAAGCAAAAATAGAAAGATAAGCGAGGTGTAAAGATGAAAAGAAAAATTGCGGGGGGGGGAATCGAGGATTCCGAAAATTAAAAAACAGGCTTAAATTCACAGGGCTGGCAGTTCTGTTTCTTTTCACAATCACTTGTAGCATGGTTTCAGTAATTTTAGCTGCTCTCACGGCAAACGTGGGTAGCAGTTTTTCTATTACATATGAGCCTCAGGCGGACAGGGCGAACCTTTTAACTGGCAAAGAGATGAACGAGATTTTTCGTGGAGATGGAAACACGTTTGATTCAGGAGATGATATATCAGTTTACAGCGTAACATTTGATTATTACAAGGCTGACGGAACAACATACACAAATTCAGGCACAACTCTGTCAAAAGAAAATGCAGACGAAAGCATTGGAGAAATTGATGTTTTTAGGGTGGCATATGAAGATCCAATGTTAGAAGGTATGCCGCTTTTCAATGTTTACATACTTTCCAGCCTGCCAATATATGCAGCAGCGGACAGCTCTTATATGTTTGCAAATTTAACCGTTTGCACAAGTTACAATTTCAGCAATTTTAACACAAGCGAAGTGGAAGATATGAGTTTTATGTTTTCTAATGCATCTTCATTTGCATATGTGACTGATGCAATCGATTTGGGCTATGGCAAGAAAGTTGTTTTGGATTTGGTGGATTTTGACACAAGAAATTGCATAAATGTGGAGAATATGTTTGAAGATTTTCTTGGAGATTCATATCATGAGTGTGGCATGGCAATAGGGAAGATTTTTGTGGGAGAGAATTTTCGCCTAGACAAAGCCATTCAAGCAAATTCAAGCCAAATGTTGTTTTCTGAAAACAATGAAAATTGGGAAGGAATGGAAAACAATACGGCTCGAAGCGATGTTATAGCAGCACTTTCTGAATCTTTTTATATATCAACGCATTTTGCGTGATAGGCTTTTATGCGGCAGATTTTAATGCAATGCTACAAGAAGGTATAAACATTTCTTGGTTAACATACACTTTAAAAGAGCATAGTAGCACCATTAACTATATAGTTTTTGACAAGTTCCAAAGTGATGCCGAAACCCCTGGCACGTATATTGATGGCACATCAGGTATTGCTTTTGCAAGAAATTATAATTGGATTATATCTGGCGGAGAGGGGATAGCCACTTCGGACTGGGCTGAAGGTGGACAAATGCAGTTTGATGGCACAACAACAACATATGGGGGATATGAAAAATACATTTTGGATAGGCACAAAATTTTCCTTGGATTTAATGTGACAACTTTCATTTCCCAAGTTCACTATTTATATTTCTTGTCCGACACGCAAATTTATGCAATTGATGGTGGGGTTTCACATGGCTATTATATGCGTGGCTATGATTATGCCTCACAATATAGAGAGGGTGCAGGCATGTTTGCAAATTTGCCTAGGATAAATGGCTTTAAATTCAACAACTTTAGCACTGAACTTATGGAAGATATGGAATATATGTTTTATAACTCTGCCACTTGGGGAAAGGATGAGTATCTCAACGCCGACAATCCGACTAGAATAAAATATTGCACATCGCCGCAAGGGATGACAAGTGTTTATGATGAATATTATCTTGACCTTAACCTTTCTGCTTTTGATTTTTCACATGTTGGCGAGCAGGGGTTTGACAATATGTTTAGCGGTGCTGATGAAACTTCAAAGTGCGGAATCGGCGCAGTTTATGGAGATGATTTAGGACTTTTGCCAGAATATATTATGAATCATGATAATTATGGATTGAATCTTGAAAACAGCGTTTTGGTGGACAGGAATAATGGTGGGGGATATATTATATGTTCAAGCGATATGTATGAGCCAAAGCCGTGGGAGTGATGTTCCCAGAAATTTATTCATTGCAATCACTTGACAAATAACTCCTTTTTATGTTAAACTGCCTTAGCAGTGAAAAATTTTGCTGTCCTTGCTCTTGAAAAAAGAGCCAAAAGTCCAAAAGGAGGTAAAGAAAGATGAACAAGTATGAACTTATGTTTATCATTGCCAGCGACGTGTCAGAAGAAAAACGTGAAGAACTCATTGCAAAGCAAAAAGCATATGTAGAGCAGCACAAAGGCACCGTTGAAGGCATTGAAAAAATTGGCATGAAGAAATTTGCTTATCCTATCAACTTTAAAACTGAAGGGTTTTATGTTCTTATGAACATTGCTTTCCCAACACAAGAAGTTGATGCAATGAACAAACTCATGACAATCACAGACGGCATTGTTCGCCAAATGTTTGTTAAAAAAGAAGCATAAAAATTTTAGGAGATAAAAATGAATAAAGTTGTTTTGATTGGAAATTTGGCAAGAGACCCAGAACTTCAAACCACAAACAGTGGCGTTTCAGTTTGCCGTTTCACATTGGCAGTTACAAGAAGATTTTCTAACGCTGACGGCGAAAGAGAAGCCGATTTTATTAACATCACAGTTTGGAGAAATCAGGCAGAAAATTGCCACAAATATTTAAAGAAAGGTTCAAAGTGCGCCGTTACTGGAAGAATTCAAACATCAAGTTACGATGCACCAGACGGTTCAAAACGTTACACAACCGATGTTGTTGCTGACGAGGTTGAATTTATTAACAGCAGCCGAAATGGCGGCGAGGGTGAGGGCAATTATTCCGCCCCAGCCGAAAGTGCAAAACCTGCCACAAAGGCAAAACAAACGGCAGAACTTGAAGAAATTGATGACGAAAGTTTGCCATTTTAAACTATTAAAAGGAGAAAGAAAATGAGCGAAGCAGTTAAGACCGAAAAAACTGAAAAAACAGAAGAAAAAGTTGTCAAAAAATTTCGCAGACCTGCCAAAAAGAAAGTTTGCGCTTTCTGCGTGGCTGGCGAAAAGGCAATTGACTATAAAGATGTTGCAAAAATAAGAAAATACATCACCGAAAATGGCAAAATTTTGCCAAGACGTCAAACCGGTGTTTGTGCAGCACATCAAAGAGAACTTACAAATGCCATTAAAAGAGCAAGAAATATGGCACTTCTTCCATACATTGGAGATTAAAAGGGGAAAATATGAAAAAAGATATCCATCCAGAATATCATGAAGTGACAGTTGTTTGTGCTTGCGGAAACACTTTTAAAACTGGCTCTTGCGTTAAGGGTGACACAATTAAAGTTGATATCTGCAACAAATGTCATCCATTTTACACAGGCAAAAAGAAAGTTGTTGACAGCAGCGGAACTGTTGAAAACTTCAAGAAAAAATACAACATTCAATAAAAAATGTTTAAAACTGAATAAAAACATTAAAAAAACAGGCAAAAACCTGTTTTTTTTTAATTAAAAACTTATATAAGGGTTATCTTTATGCAAATGGGAAGATGCGCTAAGGAATTTCATATCGGCAGGGCTCAGTTCGTTATCTTCTGGATAAGTTACATTGTGAATTTCTGAAACATAGGTTGCATATTTTTTAAATGCATCATCCGCTCTGTCATATATTTCTTGTGGATAGGTGGCGTTTCCAGCACGCAGGTTAATGCGAAGCATTTTTCCAGCACGCAAAGCATCAGGAGTGAAAAATTCGTTTGGCATGGAATTTAAATCGTCAAAAATTTCGTCAAAAGAAATTTCACCTTTTGCATAAGCGAACATTTTGTCCGCAAAAGCGCTTGTAAAAGCCTCGGAAATTTGCTCATCCGTTATTTTTGCGCCAGTGTTATAGTTTTTTACAGAAAGATAAAGTTTTCCGCACAGGCTTGGCGTTCCGTCTGCCTTTTTGTTGTTAGAATAAAACAAAAAGTAGTTGTCGTCATCTTCTTCAACCACATCATAAGCGTAGCCAGCGTAAGCGCTGTTTTTTTCATCCCATTTTCCAGAAGTTATTTCCATAAAGTTCCTCCAAATTAAAATTAGTATAACATTTCTATGGCGATTTGTCAATATGTATTTACCGTTTAACTTAAATTGCACATGGCAACAATTATGGCATGGACAAATTCGTTTTTCCCACAATCAATGGCATTGTGGCACAACAGCAAGATAAAAAGGTTGTTTCGCTGATTTTGCCAGATGGGAACAAAAAGATGAACAGTTTTAAAGAGAAAAACAGGGTTATTTTTTATAACTTTCCTTTTTTAAGGGGTGTGCAATACTTTTTTTGCGGCTTGTTTGCACTGTTTTGCGCATTTATTTTGTCCAATGACCTCTCATTTAAGCAGAAAGTTGCCAATTTAAAGATTTATTACACAAAAAGGCTTTTAATTTTGATATTCGTTTTGCTTTTAGGCGTGGCATTTGCCGCCGTTGTTCTTGGGTTTGTGCCGGCAAAAATTGCCCTGCTGTGTTTTGACGAGCGTGGCAGCACGCTGCTACGAAACTTAATTGTTTTGGTGTTAAAGGTTGCACTTTTTTTAATTTTTTTCAGCACTTTAAGGGTGCTGCCGGGGTTTAGCGAATTTTTGCGCTTTAACCGTGCTGGCGACATGGCGATTTTGCTTGGCGACAAAATAAAAAAGCAAAAATGTCCTCCAAGGCCGCTTAATTTGCTGAATTTTCTTGTTTTTGTTTTTGTTTTAGATTTTTGTGTGATATCATTTGTAGGGGCAGGTTTTGGTTTTTTGCTTAATTTATTGTTCCACATAGGCGTTTTTCTGGCGTGCATGAGCGTTTGCTATGAAATTTTGTATGTTCAAGAAAAGTGCAAGAGTTTGCGTTTTTTGGCATATCCAACAGCAATTTTTGTTTATGCAGCACCAAGCACAACACATTTGGAGTGCGCTTTTGTGGCTTTAACCGAACTTAACCTGCTTGTTTCACAAAAGGACAGAAAGTTTATGGGAAGTGAAGAACACGCATATTCGGTTATGTATAGCGAAGTTCGCAGCAAACTTGCATCGGCAGGGGTGAACGATAAGGCGGATGCGGATTGGCTGATTGCCACGGTGCTTGGCAAGAACAGGGCGGAGAGCAAATTGGTGGCATCTGTATCAGAAAAACAATATCACGACATAATGAGGGCCACTGAGCGCCGAGCAAATGGCGAAAGCCTTGACAACATTTTTGGCTACACCGAATTTTATGGGTTAAAGTTTGATGTCAACAAAAAAGTTTTAACTCCGCGCATGGAAACGGAAATTTTGGTCGAACAAGTTTTAAAGGCCGCAAAAAACTATAAAAAGCCAACAATTTTGGATTTGGGCACTGGTTCGGGTGCGATTGCGGTTTCTGTGGCAAAAAACTGCCCAGATGCCACCATCACGGCAGTGGACATAAGCAAAACGGCACTGCTCACAGCCGAGGGAAATGCCAAAAAAAATGATGTTAAAATTGAATTTTTGCATACAAATTTGTTCGAGGGCTTGAAAAGAAAACGAAAGTTTGATATAATTGTGTCAAATCCGCCATACATCAAAAGTGCCGACATAAAAAAGTTGGACAAAAATGTGCGAGAGTGCGACCCACTTCTTGCGCTTGATGGCGGCGAGGATGGGCTGGATTTTTATAGGGCAATAATTCCCGCCTCGGTGAAAAGGTTGAACGCTGGTGGGGTTATTATGTTTGAAGTTGGCAAAGGTCAAGCCGCTGCTGTGAGAAAACTTTTGCGAGAAAACGGCTTTGAAGACATTAAAACAATAAAAGATTATAATAAAATTGAAAGGATAGTTTGTGGAAAATTTAGGTAAAGAATATTTGCAAAAGACGGAAAAATCTAGGGTGAGGTATGATGAACTGACCGAACTTATTTCACGCCCAGAGATAATTGCGGACAACCGCGAATGGAAAAAGCTTGTAAAAGAGCGTAATTCTTTGGAAGACATTGCGCTTGCCAGCAAGGCGTTAACAGAAATTGTTTCTTCGCTTGACAAATGCGAACAAGACATTCAAAAAGAAACCGACCCAGAGATGAGGGCAATGTTTGAAGAAGAAATAACTTCGTTAAACAAAAAAATTGAAGAAAAAGTGGAAGAAATTAAAGTTCTGCTGCTTCCAAAAGATGAAAATGACGAAAGTAACGCCATTTTGGAAATCCGTGCTGCTGCAGGCGGTGAGGAGAGCGCACTTTTTGCCATGGAACTTTGCAGGATGTATTCTCACTACGCTGAAAAGAAGAACTGGAAGGTGGAATACATTGATATGTCCGAAACCGAAATTGGCGGCGTGAAAGAAGCCACCCTTATGATTAAAGGCAAGGGCGCTTTTTCGCGTTTGAAATTTGAAAGCGGCGTGCATCGTGTTCAGCGTGTGCCAGAAACTGAAAGCCAGGGGCGTATACATACTTCAACAGCAACCGTTGCGGTTTTGCCAGAGGTTGAAGATGTGGATTTTGAAATTTTGGACAAAGATTTGCGAATTGACTATTATCACTCTGGCGGTGCAGGTGGGCAGAACGTTAACAAAGTTGAAACGGCAATCCGCATAACATATCTTCCGTTAAATATGGTTGTAACGTGCCAAGATGAGCGCTCACAACTTAAAAACAAAGAAAAGGCAATGAACATTTTGCGTGCCAAACTTTATGACTATTATCAAGAACAGAAGATGAGCGAATACGACGCCAACAGAAAAGCATTGGTGGGGCGTGGAAACCGAAACGAACGCATCCGCACTTACAACTATCCGCAGGGGCGAGTTACAGACCACCGCACAAACTTGTCCTCTTACGATTTGTCCGGAGTTTTAAACGGCAACTTGGACGAGTTTATTGATGCCATGATGTTGAAAAATAGAGAGGACCTTCTTGCACTTGCAGTGGCGGAAAATTAAACAAAAAACTTTTTACGAATAGATTTTTGTTTCAAAAAGAGGCGTTTTTGCCTCTTTTTTTCGTATTTGGGGCATTTTTTTCTAAAAAAATTTGAAAATATTTAAAAATTTTTAAATTTTTTAAAAAATTTTTTAAAAAACCCTTGAAATTTCAAAAACTGTGTGTTATTATCAAAATGAAGATAGTAATAAAAATATAATAAAAGGGGATTAAAACTATGGAAAGTTATGCATTTAATGAAGGAATTGTAAAGGTTGGGGTTAATCCTCTTTTGTTTGGGTATAGTTCTAACATTGTAGGTAAAATTAAAGCCGATTATTTGCCAGATGCAGTGCCCGAAGGAAAAGGCCCAAATCCATTTTGGGATATATATAATGAATATAGAAAGCCAGAAAAGCCACAAGACATGCCAAGAAAAGAAGAACATTATGACCCAGAAACTGACGACTTGGATAACATTGGCAGGTTAAAGAGAGAGGCGCTCTCTGCGAACGAAGATGAGCCATGGAACAGAGATTGGGACCACAATCAGCCAGAAAAGGAAAAGTATGATGAAGGCAGTCGCAATAACGGCGGCTCAGGTTCAAATAGCAACTCTGGCAGTTCCTATGACTATGGTAACAGTTCCTACAACGAATTCAACTGTCCATCGCATGATTTTTGGTAAACCATATTTGCAAAAAAACAACCTTAAAATTAAAAAAATCATGTTTTTTAAAAAAAGAGGGAAAAATCTCTCTTTTTTTGATATTTTTTAGGTTTTAAGTAAAGTTTCTAAAACAATTGCAGCCAGAAGTTGTTACAAAATTATTATTGTTATTGTTTGTCAGCCCTAGAAGCAATAGTAACAAAATGTTAGTGTTGGTTGCAAGGTTGGTATCGTTATTTGCACTTAAAACTGACAGCAAGAACACCCACAGAAAGTCTTGTGACATTTTTTATTCCTCCTTTTTCAACAAAATTCTTTAAATTTAGTTCAAAAGCGACAAACCTCACTTTGACTTTTTTTCTTTGGTGAGATATTCTTTTTTTGAAATCTTATTTTATTTCTCTATAAAGATTTCTGTTCTTCTTTATGAGAGGAACAATCAAAATGTCACAAATTTGGAGGAAAATATGAATAAACTTTTAAGAATTTCTGAAAGAAACAAGTTTGAAATGCAAGAACTTTTGCCAAGTGATGATTGCGTGAACAAGTTGGCGCTTTATTTCCAAAATTTTGCCGACCAGACCCGAGTTAAAATTTTGTCCGCACTTGCCATAAAAGAACTTTGCGTGAATGACCTATCCAGAATTTTGGATTGCAATCAAACCACAATTTCACATCAACTGAAAGCACTAAGGGAACAGGGCTTAATAAATTATCGCCGCGAAGGGAAGGTTATTGTGTATCGCATAAAGTCACAGGCGGTGAACGAAATGATGCTATACGCGGTTAAAGAAATTGACCAAAATTTTGCTTGACAACTGGGGCAGAATTGTTTAAAATAAATTGCTATGAAAACCCTTTGTTTGCACTCTTGTTGTGGGCCATGCTCTACAGTTGTTATTGAAAGGCTAAAAGAACGCTTTGATGTGACTGTTTTTTATTGCAATCCGAACATTGAACCTTTTGAAGAATATGAAAAACGAAAGGATGAGCAGAAGAAGGTTTGTAAAGTTTGGAACGTTCCTTTTGTGGATGCGGATTACGATAATGCTGGCTGGCACGATTTTGTGCAAGGGTTGGAAAAAGAAAAGGAAGGCGGCGCCAGGTGTGAAAAATGCTTTGCTTTTAGGCTTAAACGCACAGCAGAATATGCAAAACAAAATGGTTTTGACTTGTTTGCCACAACTCTTTCTGTTAGCCCTCATAAAAACACAAATGTTATCAATGCTGTGGGGCAGGAGATATCTCAAGAGGTTGGCATAGAATTCTTGCCAGAGAGTTTTAAAAAGAAAGATGGATATTTGCGCAGCATACAAATTTCCAAAGAACTTGGGCTTTACAGGCAAAACTACTGCGGATGTTTGTTCGCAAAAAATCAAGGAAAAGATGAGTGAGGGATGACTTTTGAAAAATTTTGATAGAGATTTTATTCAATATAGCAAGAAAAAAGATAAAAACGAAACGCAAAACATTGCGCTGTATCTTTCCACACACATAACCCTTTATATTATTTTGCTTTTTTTTCTTATTTTCTTTGCTTGGTATACAGTTTTTGTAACAACGCACCGCTTTTATGCCGTTTCAGGTGTTTCTATGGAACCAACTTTAAACATTGAAATTCCAGAGGAAAAATTTGGAACGGATGAGGCAAGAAAAATAACTCATGATGCAGTTTATATTGACAAAATGGCAAAGGTAAGAATTTTTGATGTGGTGGTGATAGAGTGGCCATATGAAGATAGCATAATCAAGCGTGTGGTGGCACGCGGTGGCGATTATGTGACAATTGCAAAAGTGGATGGGCAATACAGATATTTTAGAATACCAAAAGGCACAAATTTGGAAGAATTTACAGATGCACAGGCCATAGTTGACGAAACTGGCAGTTTGGGATATAAAATTTACGATTATGCGCAGTGGACGGAACTTTTGGACCAAATTGAAATTAATATAAACGACCACACCCATGCCTATGAAGAAGCCTTTTATAACACCTTTTTAAAAGAATATCACTCTTTAACCAATCAAGAAAAAGCGGACAAATTTTATATTTCGCCAGAGGGGCTTTTATATGTTAAAGTTCCAGAGGGGCAGGTGTTTTGCATGGGGGACAACAGGGCATTCAGCACGGACAGCAGAAAACATGGTTTTTTTGACGAAAAAGATGTTGTTGGCCGAACCGAATTTGTGGTGCGCAATTACAACTTTGTGAACAGAATTGTTGAAGTTGTTAAGTTTTATTTTAGCGAAGTTGAGAAATTTTTTGCAAGATAGTTAAAATTGTTTGCCTTTTTTGCCTAAAAGTGCTAATATTAAAGTAGCATTAAGGTGCAAACAAATAATAAAAAGGAGATTTTTTAAACATGAACAAAGGTGAATTCGTTAAGGCGGTTGCTGAAAGAGCAAATTGCACACAAAAAGACGCTGGGGTTGTGTTTGATGCAGTTATCGACACTATCGTAAACGTTCTTAAAAGTGGCGAAAAAATTCAAATTCCAGGATTTGGTTCATTTGAACTTGTTAACAAAGCAGCAACCACAAAAATCAATCCACTTACAAAGAAGACAGTTAAAGTTGCCGCTTGCAGAGTTCCAAAATTCAAGTTTGGCAAAAGCTTTAAAGCTGTTTTCAATGCCTAACATTTTGCACTGGAACAAAAAAACACCAAATTTGGTGTTTTTTTTATTTGTTTGCAACAGCAATTTGCTTTCAAATTTTATTTGAAGAATTTTTCAACTTACCCGAAGCAAAGAGCAATTTACTTTCAAATTTTATTTGAAAGCTCTTTTTCAATGTCAATAATAATATATCCTTGCGGCATTGAACAAAGTGGGCAGGTTTTCCAGCCCTCTTTTTTTATCTCCACATGGCCGCAGTTGGAACATTTCCACTCGGTGGGCTTGTCGCGTTTATACATCTTTTTTGTTTCGTAAAGGTCGGCAAGATATTTCAAAATTTGGTGATGAGTGCTTTCAATTTGTGCAATTTCAGTAAACGAGCGTGCAATGTCCACAAAACCTTCGTCTTTGGCAATTCGCGCAAAACTTGGATAGATGTTTTCTGCCTCGGAAAGTTCAATTAAACTTTCTTCCTTAAGGCTGGTTTCAAGGGCAGGCTCATCAAAAGGATAGCCTGCTTCAATGGCGATATTTTTTGCGCTGCCGCCATTATATTTTAAAATGTAGTCATACACCACCTTGGCGTGTGCCATTTCGTTTTTCGCCAAGGTTTTCATGGTGTCAGACAAAAATTTCTGCTGGTCCTGCAGTGCCATTTTTGACATAAACTGATATCGTGCACCTGCTTGACACTCGGCAGCAAATGCTCTTGCCAAGTTTGTTTTGGTTGTGCTTTCATTAAAATTCATAATTTAAATCTCCTCGGAAAGGAATATTACCCAAAATTATCACTTTAAAACATTTGCTTTTTTTCATTTTTTTGTTTACAATATTAAAAGGAGAAAAAAATGTTTTTAGGTGATAAAGGCAAACCAAATGAATTTGAACAAACAAGGCGAAATTATGACATTATTATAGATAATGAGCGTTTAACCTTGCAAAAACTCTCTCGCGGTCTTGGCTTTTACAATGTTGTGCCAGAGGGCACTGCTCACGAGGTGGAAATTGTTTACGATACCGATAGAAAACTTCTCACTGGTGCAGGGCTTATTTTAAGAAAAAAAATGAATGAAAAGCGCGCATATTTTTCTCTGGTTCGCATAAGCACCATGAACAATGTGCAGCAAAGAGAAAAAAAGTCTTTTCTTGGCGAGTGCGAGCCTAAGGACCAGCCAAGCAACTTTCCAGTGCAAATCGCGGATGGAATTAACAAAATTTTTAACAATCTTTTCACAGTTAATGTGGCGGATATTGTGCAACATTGCACGCCATATGTGCGCATTGAAATTTTGGGCAACAAATATAAAATAATCAGCGGCACAGGCTATCAGGCAGAGATGAGTTTTGAAACGTTGAAAATACGCGATTTGCGAACAGGTCGCCATGCTGAAAGAAGGAACTTTTCTTTAAATACGGAGTTAAATCCACAATATGAGCGTGAGAGACAGCATATTTTGGACGTGATTGACCACAAATGCAAGGAACTTTTCTTTGTAAACCGCAACCGCTTTGAAATTGCAGAGGCCGCAGTGAAAATACATGAGCCAAAACCAAATCAGAAAAATGGCGAGCAGAAAAAGACTAAAAAACAGATAAAAGCAGAAATTAAGGCAAAGAAAAAGCAAGAGCAAGAGCAAGAGCAGGAATAAAAAACACCAATTTTGGTGTTTTTTTTAATGCGAACTTGTCCTTTATTATGTTTGACACGCATAAAAATATAGGGTGAAAAAGAAAAAATTAGGCTTCTTTACAAAACTTTGTTATGGCATTGGCAATTTGGGTTATGGCTCAACTGGACAAACTGTGAGCAGTTTTATTATGTTTTTTGCCACAAGCGTGCTGGGGCTACCTGGCTTTTTGGTGGGCATAACAATTGCCATAACCTCCCTTTGGGATGGACTTTCTGACCCTTTAATTGGATATTTGTCGGATAAAACCAAAAGCAAATTTTTTGGGCGTAGGCTTGGGCATATGCTGTTTGCATCTTTTACATTGGCACTTAACAATGTTCTTTTGTGGTTGTGCCCAGAGGGTGGCAGCACAGCAATATTGGTTCTGTGGCTAATGGGCTTTTTGCTTTTGCAAGAGACCTTTAACACTTTTTTTGCCACGCCTTATGCCGCACTTTGCATTGATATTGCCCCAGATTATAACGACCAAACCAAAATGCAGGCATTTAAAACGGTGTTTTACATTTGCGGCCTTATTATGCCAAGCATTTTAATGTATCTTTTTATGCCTTCCGCTGGCTTAAACGCACAAGCACAGTTCAATAGGCAAGGGTATATCAATATTGCATGCGTAAATTCTGCACTTGTTATTTTGTGCGGAATTATTGCGGTTTTTGGAACGCGAAAGCGCGTGCGCTCAATGCCAAATTATGACAAGGCAATTGAAGAAGAAAATTCGCAAAAAGGCATGAAAAAAATAATGGCAGGATATATTGAAACTTTTAAAAAAGATAATTTCCGCATTGTAATGTTGGGCTATTCGGTTGCACTTATCGCATCGGTGTTTTTAACCTCTGTTGGAATGCATTTGTTCACATTCTGTTTCCACTTTTCCAGCGTTCAGATATCCTCGCTTATGCTCTGCCTGTTTGGAGGGGCAATCCTTTCGCAACTGTTATGGGTAAATGTGGTTAAAAAATATGACAAAAAACAAACGCTTATTTTTGCACTTTCGGTTATGCTTTTTGGCATTGCCCTAACAAGCATAACGTTTCTGTTCCGCCTATACACCACGCCAGACAAAATATTTTGGTATGTTGTTCCGTGTTTGTTCTTGTGCGGAATTGGCTCTGGGGCACTCTATTGCCTTCCGCACTCTATGTATGCGGATGTTGTGACCATGGAACAATATCGCTCGGGGCAGAATAACGCCGGCAGATACACCGGCTATTATACCTTCACATACAATTTTTCCAACTCCATTGCACTTTTGTTCATAGGTTTTTTGCTGGATTTTGTAAGGTTTGATAGCAGGCAACCAGTGCAGGCACTTTCAGTGCAAGCAGGGCTGGGGCGAATTGTGTTTTTTGGAAGTGCTATCGCTTTGACAATGGCAATAATTATCTTTTCCAAATATTCAATTAAGCGTGCAGATGTGCTGAAGGTGCAAATTCAAGAAAATGAAAAGAACGAACCGAATAAAAAGTGACAAAACATACACAATAACATTATGAAAAAATTAAGGCTTTTTGTGTTATTTTTGTGCGTGGTGTCCGCCGTTTGTTTGTCTGGCTGCGGAGACAAGGAACTTTCATCGGCGAAAATTGAAAGGGATGATGCACGAACCGGCGGTTCATATAGTTTTGTTTATGACAAAAAAGAGCGGATTATCACCATTGGCGGCGAGGGGGAAGTTATACAATATTCTTCTGAAAATCTGGCGGAGGGTGTTGCAGCAGGTTGCAGAATTGGTTTAAAGGTGTCGGCACCAGATGATGCCCAAGATGTTGAAGATGCCACACTTGAAATGAACGGCGTCAGTTATTCTTCTGGGGACTTTTTGGAAGTGATAAATGGGAAGAAGCAGCGGTTTTTTGTCATTCAACCACTTGTAAGCGAGGAGGACAAAGATATAGGCTTTTCGGTTAAGTGGCAAGACGGAACAAAAAGGCAGCACTACAAAATAAAAATAGTGGATGGCACCAAGTTTATGGGGCACACACAAAAGGATTAAAAAAAAGCATCTCCAAAAAAAGATGCTTTTTAAATATCAGTTAGGATTAACGAACTCTTAAAAGGGCTCTAACGGCATTGACTGCTGTGTTGCCTGCATCGCCGCCTTCAAGTTGTTCATAACTCAGGCCCATGAACGCATCTACGATTGCTGGCAGGAATACGTTGAAGAACACAATCAAAGCAATAACAACAACAACTGATACAACAATGTTTACAAGGCGCTTTTTGTTTTCTTCACGTTGTTCGGCACTGTCTGCCCTTGCCATTTTAATGCCAACAAAAACGGCATAAATTCCGCCTGCGGCACCAACCAAAGCAAGAACAACCCACAAAACAGTTGTGAGCACGCTCATAAGGGTGGCAACCCAACCCCATTGTCCGCCATTTAATGCCCCTTTTTCTGGGTCAAACAATTCCTGCCATGTAAAAGCCACGTTCATCAATGAGTGTAAGATGTTCATACCTTTATCCTCCAATAATATAAATTATTGTTTCAAATTGTCACAAGAATATTCTTGATAATTTGATTACAATTAAATAATAGCACAATAAAAATTTTTTTCCAAATGTTTTTAACAAAAAAATATATTTTTTTTAAAAATATTCTTAAATTCGCTAAAAATCCATATTTTACGCACGGTTGGCGGCTTTAAAAATATTAAAATGTTGAATTTTTTATTTACAAAATAAATTAAAAGTGTTTTTTTGTTATTTTTCTGCCAAAGAAAATATGCCGTTTTGCTGCGGCGCCTTGCTTGGCACATCGCGCGCAATGCAACATACATAAATGTTGTTCACCTTTGGATACAAAAGCCCACTGCAATAATTTACGGTGGCACAAGTTGTTAAAATGTCATCCACAATAAGCACATTTTGCGTCTTTTGAAGTTTTGCACTCTTTAAAACATAAGTGC
>CANQCE010000008.1 GCA_947589655.1 uncultured Clostridia bacterium
ATCACTTGCAGCTTAACAAGCGTTATACTTGCTGCTCTCACGGCAAATGTGGGTAGCAGTTTTTCTATTTTTTATGAGCCACAAGTTGATGCTTGGGCAACAACTACTTACAGAGATAATGACCTTAGCACTACAAATTTATTTGGTAGCGAATCCAAAATTGCAGAATACATTAGTGATGGCTATGTTATTGGAGATAATATTACGCTTATTTTTGATTTTTGGGGCAACGAAGGCATGGACAGCATCGGTTGGGGATTTTCTTCAGATGGTGAATATATAACAACTTCTTATCAAGGCATTACCGAAACTTGGGAGTTGGATTTGGGCTTGAGTGCTTATTTTGATTATAGCGAACAGAGTTGGATTTGGTGTGAGGCCTCGGACTTTTCTGAGTTAGACCGTTCTTCACTTGTGGCGATTCCTTGTTATGGCGGTTCAACCGGAGATGCCATAATTGTTCTATCTGACGCTTGGTTAAACCTCTCTTTTGGCGGTGAGAATTTTAATACTTTTAATAGAACTTTTGCGCAAATTGTGTTTGGCTGTTTAAGACCATATGCGGACACTTTTTTAGGGCAGAACTTTTTTGATGGCATGGCTGTTCCATTTTTTGATATTGGTTGCTGGCAATACCATTATAGAAATCACGAAAGGAGAGAGGACAATTTTGCATTTACGGAAGGATATTTGGATGGCGCTCACATTGATGTGCTGGATATAGGCAATCTTGAAATTGCAGGAACTCCTGAAAACTATTTGTCTGCATATAGTGATTATTACGATGCAACGATAATTGTCACTTCTTCGCCAGAATACACCTGGACCTTAAATGCAAATGCTTATGACGAAAGATATTTTGTGGAAGTTGATGGAAAAGTGCCTGAATCTTTTATTTATATGCCAACAACGGTGGATTTTTCACAAATGACTGGTGTTTATGTTGATGTTTTGGGCGGTGCTGCTCGAGCGACATGTATGCCTTATTCTGTGCTACCTGACCTTTGTTTCAAATGGCAATCTCCAGGGACTTGTGTTGCAAGCGGTGCTTTTGAAAATGTGGGAACGATTGTGGAAAATTGGGAGACAGTCTCGGATGAAAGCAAGGGAATTATTATCACGGTGTCATCATTTTTGTATAAAACAGATGCTTCTGGATTGCCAAAAATGTTTTGCAAGGTGCAAAATTATCTTTCAAGAGATGATAGAATGATGCCGTATGTTCTTATAAGTGGCAATAGCCATGTTGTATGCTATATTTCTCACAGACCTTATATAGATATTGTTTAAATAAGAACTTGACATTTTTTTGCGTCTGGTTTAAAATGTTTACATGAACTTTGAACAAGAATTTACGCGCGAATTTGGCAATAAATATAATCAACTGCACTTTAAAAGTGCTGTTGTCAAAAAAAACGAGGGTAGCCTGGTTGTAACTTTTTTATATTCTTCGGCAGAGAAAGAACTTGCTGACGAAGAAAAAACTGAGATAACAAACTGGTTAAAAAGCCAACTTAAACTTGAAAAAATTGCCCTTAAAGTTAAATTTTTGCGCGTGTTTGTGGAAGAAAGGCTTATTCAAAAAGCCATAAAGGACTTTTTTGACAGAAAGCACAAACTTATAAGTACATATTTAAAAGATGACAGTTTTTCTGTGAAATGCACTCCGTTTGATGTTCAGGTGCAGGTGGAACTTTCGCCGCGACTGCAAGAACTTTTTAATGAGCATAAAGTGCAAGATGAACTAGGCAAATTTTTAAAAGAGAGTTTTCTGGTGGATTTTGCCATTATTCCGCACGTGAACAACGACCTTGTTGACGAGGTTGACATTGACAATGTGGAAATGAAAACCACATACAAATTAACGCCAAAGCACAAGGTTGAGATTATAAAAAATGTTGCTGGAACAGGTTTTTCCAGAAATTCCATTAAAGAACAGCGCCAAATTGAAGGCATGGAAGACACAGAAACGCATGAATATATGCTGGTGGAATACATAAGCAATATAAGGGCGGCAAAGGAAAATGCGACTATTGCAGGCTATTTACGCAAGATAGAGCGTAAAGATTATGTGATTAAAAAAGGCAAAAGAGTGGGGCAGGAAAAGGCATATTATCCTTTTGTGGTGCAAGATTTTCGCGGAAAGATGGATTGTGTATATTTTTGCCCAAAAGTTTATGTGCCAGAAATGGAAAAACTGGAAGAAACTATGTTTGTGCTTGTGCACGGAGACGTGAGGCCAAATCAATCGGGCAGGCTGCAACTTATAGCGGACAAAATTGCTTTGGCAGAGCCGGTTAAAGAGAAAGTGCAAGAGCGAAAGCCAGTTGAGCCAGACGGAAATGTTGTGGAAATTGAAAAACTTTCGGCGGTTGAGCAAGACAGCATGTTTGGCAGGCAGAACAAATACAACAAAAAAATTATGGGCAGAACCATTGTTGTTTTCGACTGCGAAACCACAGGCCTTAACCGAGAAGATGACGAGATTATTGAAATTGGTGCCGTTAAAATTGATGATGGCAACATAATCGAAAAATTTTCAACTTTTGTAAAGCCTTCAAAGCCAATTCCTTATGCAGTAACAAAACTTACAGGAATTACGCAAGATATGGTGAAAAATGCACCACCAATTGAAGCGGTTATTAAAGATTTTTACAAATTTTCAGAAGGATGTGTGTTAAGTGGGCACAATGTTATCGACTTTGATATACATTTTATAAAACGCGCAGGGGCATTGGTTGGGCTTGATTTTGACAATGAACTGATTGACACCATGAACGAGGCACGTGTGGCACGACTAAAGATATCTAAATTTAACCTTGCAACTGTAACACGTGTTTTGGGAATTTCTCTGGAAGGGGCACATCGCGCTTGGAACGATGCTTTCGCCACGGCACAAGTTTTATTAAGACTGAACTCCGTGGGCGGCAACTAGAATTTTCCCACCCCAAAAATGTAAACATTTTCGGGGAACCCCGGGAACGCGGACACGACTTTGCAAAGCAAAGTCTAACCGCTAAAATTCGTTTCCCCCACGTGCCCCCTTTCGCCTGAGTATCAACTGATTGCCCGTCTTTGTTCGGCTAAGGTGCCAAAAAATTCTTCTCGCCGAACGCAGTTCTACACTCCAAGAATTTTTTGGCGTGTTTTGAGAGGGAGAATAAGCAGGGCTTTGCAAGTGGCTTCGAAGATAGTCGTGGGACATAGAAATTCCTACACTTGAAAAATTGAAAACCATATTTATATGAAAGAATAAGTGTGAGTTCGTAAAGGTTTTAAAAATTTTGAGAGAAAATTCAATTTTTTCAAAAATTTAGTGCGAAAAACTTGCTTTTTATTCTTAAATAGGTTATAATATCTTTATCTTACTGGACGAGGGGGCAATTTTGCCTCCTCGCTTCGTTATAAGGCACAAATTTGGAGGTTATATGAGCAAAATTAAGCAGCTTTGCGAAGAACGCCTGGGTGGCGTTATAAAAGAACTGGGCTACGAACTTGTAAGCGTTGATTATGTTAAAGAAAGCGGCGGCATGAGCCTTATTTTCACAATAGACAGCGAAAACGGCGTTGGCATTGACGATTGCGAGGTTGTTAGCAAAAAAATTGACCCTATTTTGGAAGAATTAAACCCAACCGATGATAAAACTTACACGCTTGTGGTTTCTTCTCCCGGATTGGACAGACCACTAAAAACTGACCGCGATTTAAACAGAGCTTTGGGGCAAGAGGTTGAAGTGACACTCTTTTCAAAACTTAACGGAAAGAAAAATTTTGTGGGGACACTAGAAAACTTTACAGAAAAAGAAATCACTTTGAAAACTGACACGGCAATGACCTTTGAACGAGCAAAAATTGCAAATATAAAAATGGTAATTAAATTTTAAGGAGATAAAAATGGTAAACAAAGATTTTTTTAAAGCACTTGAAGACTTGGAAGCAGAAAAAAAGATTGACAAAGACACATTTATTCAAACTCTTGAAACGGCACTTACATCTGCTTACAAAAAAATGTATGGAGAGGCCAAATCGGCAATGGTGAAACTTTATCCTGAGCGCAGCACCATAAGAATTTATTCTTACAAAACTGTTGTTGATGAGGTGGAAGACCCAGACAAAGAAATTTCCCTTGTTGATGCCAGGGCAATTAAAAAATCTTATAAAGTGGGCGACATTGTTGCCGTGGAAGAAACCACCAAAGATTTTGGGCGTATTGCTGCACAAACTGCAAAGCAAGTTGTTATGCAAAAATTGCGTGAAATGGAAAGAACCAACGCTATGAACGAACTTTCTGAAAAAGAAGACGAACTTTTAACAACAATTGTTAAGCGTGTTGATGGCGACACGGTTTATGTTCAAATTGCTGGAACAAACACCGAAGGCGTGATGATGAGAAACGACCAAATTCCAACCGACAAGTTTAACGTTGGCGACCGTGTTAAAGTTTATGTTAAGAAAATTAAAGACAGTTTTAAAGGCCCACAAATTCAAGTTTCCAGAAGCAATATTGGCTTTGTTAGAAAGCTGTTTGAACTTGAAGTTCCAGAAGTTGCAAGCGGCGAGGTGAAAATTAAAAATATCGCACGTGATGCAGGGAACAGAACAAAAGTTGCAGTTTTTTCCGACAAGCCAAATGTTGACGCTGTTGGCGCTTGCGTAGGCAACAGGGGCAGCCGAATTAACACAATTGTAAACGAACTGAATGGCGAGAAAATTGACCTTGTTGAATATTCTGACGACCCACTTGAATATATTGCAAGAGCTTTAAGTCCTGCAAAAGTGCTTTCAGTTGAAACAAATGACAGCTTGAATATGAGCCAAGTTATTGTTCCAGACGACAAACTTTCGCTTGCCATAGGCAAAAATGGCCAGAATGTTAGATTGGCAGCAAAACTTACAGGTTGGAAGATAGATGTTAAGCCAGAAAGTTTCATTAAGCCTGCCGAAACTCAAAAGCAAGAAACAGAATATGAACTTACAGAACTTGCTGACGATACATCTTTTGACATGGGTGATTTGGAAGAACTTGAACCTATTGATGACGAATTTTCAGACAAATAATTTTTAAGGGGTAAAAATGCAAAACAAACCTAAAGAAAAATTAAGGATGTGCATCGTTTGCCGAGAGCAGAGCGACAAAAAAGAACTGATAAGAATTGTTAAAAACAAAGAAGGTCAAATTTTTGTGGACAAAACTGGCAAGGCAAATGGGCGTGGGGCATATGTTTGCAAAGACAAAGAGTGTTACGCCAAACTTTGCAAGCAAAAATCTTTAAACAAAGCGTTTAAATGCAATGTTCCGCCTGAAGTATATGAAAAATTAGGAGAAGAAATTGGGTGATTTAAAAGGTCTTATCAATTTGGCGAGAAAAGCAGGTTTTTTGGTTATAGGGCAGGACAATCTGCTGGAATATAACAAAAAATTGTTTCTTCTTGTGGCGGACAAATCGGCAGGGAAAGGGCTTTTAAGAGAGATGCAATTTCTTGCAAGAAAAAAAGAAATTCCACTTCTGTTTGTGGAAGAACTGGGGGCTTTGATTGGGCTAGAAAACTGCAAAATTGTTGGCATTAGGAACAAAGATTTTGCAGAAAAAATAGAAAATTTAATTAAAGGAGAAGAATTTGGCACAACAACTTAACGCACTTAAAACAATTAATAATCTGCAGAGGGATGGCTCTTTGCAATCTCTTTTATTGCAAGTAAAACAGGCAAAAACAGATGCCGAAAACTTTTCCAAGGCGCTTACAGAACAAAAGAACAAACTGCAAGCAATAGCAGTTAAAACAGCGCAGGAAGAACAAAGAAAAGCCGAAGAAGAAAAGCAAGCGGCGGCCGCAAATGCAAAAGAGACCGCTCAGCAAAATGTAGTTAAGGAAGAAAAAAAGCAAATCTTCACACAGGGCAGTGGAAATCAAAACAATTTCCGCAAGTTTGACGGCAAACAGCAGCATAATCAAGGCGACCGCAATGGGCAAAGGCGTCCTGAGCAAAGGTTTGGGCAAAACGGACAAAATGGGCAAAAGCCATTTAATGGGCAGAACAGACCAAACAATGTTCAAAACAAGGGTAAGCCAGGCTCTTTTGTTTCCACAAGGGCGAACAATTTTAAATCTTTTAAAGAACAGACAGAGAGCAGTGCTGTTCTTGCAACCCCAGAGCGTAATTTTGGGAATAAAAACAAGCAGCGCCGCAATATTGATGAAAGCAAAAAGGTCAGCGCAAGGGCAAGGAGTGCACAAGGCAAGCAGAATAATATTCTTGTTATGGATGAAAATGGTTTTGAAGAAACCACAATGGGCTCAAGAAAACTTATCAAGAAGAAAAAAGAATTCCAGCCAACCGTTGCCCCACAAGTTACGCATGCAGTGCTTTCGTCAAGAGAGATTACTGTTAAGGAACTTTCCGAAAAAATTGGAAAGCCTGTTGCCGAAATTGTTAAAAAACTTATGCTTTTGGGCGTTATGGCAACAATAAACAGCACAATAGATTTTGATACCAGCGAACTGGTTGCCAGCGAATTTGGGGTTACGCTTGAACTTAAACTGGACAAAACCTACGAAGAAAAGTTGTTTGATTTCTCCAGTGCAGATGACGATAAAGACCTTGTTAAAAGGCCGCCTGTTGTTACGGTTATGGGGCATGTTGACCACGGCAAAACTTCGCTATTGGATGCCTTCCGCAAAACAAATGTTGTGCAGGGCGAGGCAGGCGGAATAACACAGAAAATTGGGGCTTATCAAATTTCGTTCAATGGCGAGAAAATCACATTTTTGGACACTCCTGGGCACGCTGCGTTCACATCCATGCGTGCAAGAGGCGCCGAGGTGACAGATATTGCAATTCTTGTTGTGGCTGCGGATGATGGCATTATGCCTCAAACCGTTGAAGCAATTAACCACATTAAAGCAGCAAAGGTTCCAATGATTGTTGCAATAAACAAAATGGATAAGCCAGAAGCGAACCCAGATAGAGTTAAACAGCAACTTGCAGAGAACAATGTGTTGCCAGAGGAGTGGGGTGGAGACGCAATTTGCGTTCCTATTTCTGCCAAAACAGGGCAAGGGCTTGACGAACTTAAAAAGATGATTTTGCTTGTTGCCGAAATGCAAGAGCTTAAAGCAAATCCAAACAAAATGGCAACAGGAACAGTTATTGAGGCTGAACTTGACAAAACCAGAGGGCCAGTTGCAACCGTGCTTGTTCAAAACGGCACTTTAAAGATTGGCGATTCCATTATGTCTGGCATAACTTACGGAAAGGTTAAAGCCATGTTTGATGAAAACGGCAAACCTGTTAAAAAAGCACCGCCATCAATGCCTGTGGCCGTTATGGGCTTTAATGATGTGCCAAATTCAGGCGATGCTGTGTATGCGGTTGAAGAAAGTTTGTCAAAACAAGTTATCAACGAAAGAATTAACAAAATTAAACAAGAGCGTGCAAAGCACACTTCTGGCGTTAGCGCAGACGACTTTATGAGCCGTATTCATGAGGGCAGCCTTAAAAGTTTGAACATTATAATTAAAGCGGACACACAAGGTTCGGTTGAAGCGTTAAAGGCCTCGTTAGAAGCCATCCGCAATGACGAGGTTAAAGTGGTTTGTTTGCACAGCGGTGCAGGTGCTATTACAGAAAGTGATGTGCTTTTGGCGCAAACAACAGGGGCAACGCTTATTGCATTTAACATAAAATCACCAAGCAAAACTCTTGCACTGGCCGACAACTTAAAGGTTCAACTTATTGAAAGCAAAATAATTTATGAGGTTGTTGACCAAATTACAAGGCTTTCAAAGGGCATGATGGCAAAAAAATACGAAGAAAAATATATTGGCAGTGCAGAAATTCGCGTTGTCTTCAAACTTTCTTCGGCAGGAAAGGTTGCTGGGAGTTATGTTCTTGACGGCAAAATTCAACGCAACGCCATAGCAAAAGTTAAACGCGGCAACGAGGTTATTGGGCAAACGACAGTTGAATCTATCAAAATTGTCAAAGACGAAAAAGCGGAGGTTGCCAAAGGCTTTGAATGCGGTATTAAACTGAAAGACAACATCGATTTTGCCGAAGGCGACATTTTAGAGTGCTACATTAGGCAAGAAGTTGCTGTTGATTGATTTTAAGATTGTATATTCAGCCGAATATATAATCTTTTTTAGGAGGTAGAAATGGCAAATTTAAGGATGGAACGTGCAAATAGCGAAATTCAAAAGGTTCTCACAGAAATTATCCTTCACAAAATGAACGACCCACGGCTTAAGCAGGTTGTGAGCATAACCGAGGTGGAAACCACGCCAGACTTTAAATTCTGCAAAGCCAAAGTGAGCGTTTTAGACGTTGAAGAAATTGCAAACGTAACCAAAATTTTGCAAAAAAGCGAGGGCTTTATTAAAAGAGAACTTGCCAAAGAGATAAAAATGCCGCAAGTGCCAAAAATTAATTTTGTTGTTGATAAAAGCACTCTTAATGCAATTCGCGTGGATGAGATATTGCGAACCCTTGATATTCCGGAGGCTGAAGATGACGAATAAACAAATTTACAGAATGATTGAAAAAGCAAAAAACATAGCACTTTTTGCGCACACAAGGCCAGACCCAGATGCATACGGTTCGCTTTTTGCCATGAGAGATGCTTGCCGAAATTTGGGCAAAAACGCAGAAGTTTTTGAGATCAAAACAAAAGCAGGGTTCTTGGACAAAATTTTTCCGCTTGAACAAGTGCGAGAAGATTTTAAAGCAGCAGATTATGACCTTGCCATTGTGCTTGACATAAGAGATTTGTCCAGAGTTGACGATTGTTTTTTGGCCGAACTTAAAAAAATGAAAAACATTTTGAACATAGACCATCACGAGGGAGATAAAACAATCACCAGCACGGTGTTAATTGACCCAACGGCGGCGGCAACGTGCCAACTTATCGCACAATTTATGTTGGAGAATAATTTAAACATAACTCCAGATATTGCCACTTATCTATGGGCTGGGCTTATTGGCGATACAAACCGATTTTTAAATAACAATTTAAGCAAGGATGTTTTGATTATTGCCAGCATTTTGTTTGAAAAGGGCGCTGACACGCAGAAAGTGTATGACAGCATGTATAGAACAAACTCTTTCTTGGATATAAAAATAAGGGACAAGTTTATAAAAAACACCAAATATTTTGAAGGCGGAAAGGTTGGCGTAACAATATTTTCTTTCAAAGACATGGAAAAACTTGGCATAGATAAAAATATGCTGGACAAGTTTGTGAACTCAGTGATTGAAATGGATGGCGTTAAAGCATCTTTCTTGTGCGTAGAAATTTCGCCAAAGAATTTTAAAGTTAGCATCCGCACACGCGGCTTAAATGGTGAAAAATTTGCCAAAAAGTTTGGCGGCGGCGGACATATCTGCGCAGCTGGCTTTGGTGTTACAGGCACAAAAAGAACTGTTAGCACCATGACAAACACTTGGGCAAAGGAAATTTTGCAAAATGGCTGAAAGCGGAATTGTGCTTGTGAATAAGCCTGCTGGAATTTCTTCTAATGCCGTTGTGAATATTGTTAAACGTGTGCTTAAAGCCGACAAATGTGGGCATCTTGGCACTTTGGATTTGGAAGGCGAAGGCTTGCTGCCAGTGACAGTTAACAAGGCAACCAAACTTTTTGATTATTTTTTAAACAAAGACAAAACTTATCAGGCGGTGTTTGAATTTGGCTATGAAACCGACACATTGGATATTTCTGGCGTTGTTACAAAAACAAAACCATGTGATATCTCTAAAAGCGAGTTGGAAAAAGTTTGCAAAAATATGATTGGCAAGCAGTTGCAAATGCCACCGCTATATTCCGCAAAAAAAGTTGGAGGCAAGGTTGCGTATAAAGAGGCGAGGAAGGGGCTTGCGTTACAGTTACAACCAAAAGAGATTGAAATTTACGATATAAAGGTTGTAAAGCAACTTTCAAAAAACAAATTTGGGTTTGAAATTTCGTGTTCAAGTGGAACATATATACGCAGTGTGTGCAGAGATATCGCCGCAAAATTATCAACATATGGTGTTATGTATAGCATACTACGCACAAGATGTGGTGTATTATGCATAAAAGACGCCTATACGCTTGAAGAAATTAAAAGCGGAAATTTTAAAATGCTGCCTTGCGACATTTTGTTTAACGAAGTGCCTTGCAAACTTGAACAAGCCACTATCACAAAACTTTGCAATGGGCAAAAAGTTCCTTTTGAACTTGAAGATGGCAGATATAAATTATATTCAGCCAGCAATGCTTTTTTGGGAATAGGAAAAGTTGAAAATGGGTTGTTATCATTTCTTTTACGATTAACTTAAGAAAAGGAGGCCTTTTAATGGTTTTATTTGGACCGGCTGGCAACAGCGAATCGTTTTATGCGCAAGGCAATCAAGAAACTTTACAGACGCCAAAATGGCTAAAAGAGCAGGGCAAAGGGCTGTTTGAAGGTGGACTTGACATTTTTGAATATTCTTTTGGGCAAGGCTATCGCATGAACACGCCAACTGCCGAAAAACTTGGTCAGGAATTTGCAAAATATAACATTGAACTGTCAATTCATGCACCGTATTTTATAAACTTTGCCAATCCAGATGCAGTTATGTATGAAAAATCGCTTGGCTACATTAAAACAGGCATAAAATTTATGAAAAGTTTTGGCTCTAAACGCTTCACTTTTCATGCAGGCTCTTGCGGCAAAGAGACCAGAGAAAACGCCATAAAACTGATGACCGAACGCTTTAAAGAGTTTATGCCAGAGGTTGAGCAGGAACTTGATGAGGGCATGTATTTAAACCCTGAAACCATGGGCAAACAAATGCAAATTGGCACTTGGAAAGAGATTATTGACCTTTGCACCATTTCCAAAAAACTTATGCCAACATTTGATTTTGGGCATATTAATGCACTCACGCAGGGGGCGTTGAAAACAAAGGAAGATTATCAAAGAATTTTTGACTATTGCTTTGAAAAATTGGGAGAGGAGAGGACTAAAAATGCTCACATCCATTTTTCCAAAATTCAGTATGGCGAGAAGGGCGAAATAAGGCATTTAACTTTTGATGATTTCATTTATGGCCCAGATTTTGAGCCGCTTTGCGATTGTTTAATTGACAACAAAATGAGTTGCCATGTCATTTGCGAAAGCAACGGCACAATGGCGGAAGACAGCGTTACAATGAAGGCGATGTTCTTAAATAAATTGAACAAATTTGAATAAATAATTTAAATTGCTTGCCAAAGCAGACAAAACTATGATAGAATTAAACGAAAAATATAAAATTTAGGAGATTTTTATGGTTACAGCAGGAGATTTTAGAAAAGGAACAACTTTTGAAATGGAAGGTGCGGTTTACAGCGTAACGGACTTTATGCACGTTAAACCTGGCAAGGGCTCACCTTTTGTTCGTGCAACAATCAAAAACGTTATGACAGGGCAGGTTAAGGAAACAACTTTTAACCCTGGCGACAAATTCCAAGAGGCAGTTATTGAAAAGAAAGAGATGCTTTATCTTTACAACGATGGCGACCTTTATTATTTCATGGACAACGAAACCTACGAGCAAATGCCTTTAAACCGCGACACTGTTGCAGATGCTTTGAACTTTGTCACAGAAAATATGCCAACAACAATGTATATGTATAAGGGCGTGCCTTTTGCAGTTTATCCACCAACTTTTGTGGAATTGGAAGTTGCCGATACAGAGCCAGGCATACAGGGCGACACTTCAAAAGCGTCAAAAAAGCCTGCAAAACTTGTTACTGGATACACAATCAATGTTCCGCTTTTTGTTAACATTGGCGATATCATCCGTGTTGATACGCGTGATGGCTCTTATATGGAAAAAGTTTCCAAATAATTAAACGGCGGCACAAAGGAGGGCCATTTTATGAACAAAGAACCTGTGAAAAAAGTTATGTATATAATTTTTTCTGTGGCAATGTTTTTAGGGCTAATTTCTTTGGTGGGCTTTGTGTTTTTGCATTTTCGTTTTGAAAAATCTTATTTTAAAAGCCAATATCCTTGGCTGAACGGCATTTCTTTAAATGTGTTTGGCGAAAATGATATTCAGGCGTTCAGGGTAACGCTTATCGTTTCAACAACATTTCTTGTTTTGGCAGGGGTTTTAACAATTCTGCTTTTTGTTTTGAACATTTCAAATATAAAAAACAAAAAATTGGTGCACCTTTTTAACATCCTTTTGCCAATTTTTGAAATTTTGTGCTGCCTTGGGGTGCTTGTAACGGTGGCTTTGCTTTCTAACAAACTGCCAGTGGATGGCTATTGGGCAACATACATAAGCAATTATTATGACATGATGCTTAAATCGGCACTGTCGGCAACGCTGCCTCTTATATTTGCTGGGGCAATTTCGCTTTGGAAGTTTGCAAGCGATTATGACGAGTTCCGCGACAAACACAAGGTGAGTGGAAGAAAATTGCCAACTGCTTAAAATAAAAAATACGGCCTTAAACAGCCATATTTTTTTATTTTGTTTTTATGCGTTATCCACGCATTTTTTTATTTGCTTTAACCATTTTTGCATAGTTCCATCTTCAATAAGCGTTTTAACAATGCCGGGCTTTGTTCGTTCAAGTTTAAGCGAGAAGGAAATTAATGCCATGCAATAATCAAAGTCTTTATCTTTTGTGGAGGCTTTGCGCAGGCTTTCAAGGCTGCCATCTAATTGAAGAATTTTTTCTGGGTCTTTAACTTGGAATTGCTTAAAGTCGGCTAAAAAATCTTTAACAACATCGTCATATATCACATGCGGCTTTTGCATAACAATGTTGTCAGCGGATGTGTCGGAGGACCATTCGCCAGCGCTCTCCAATTCTTTAAACTTTTTAAGATAGGAGATTATGTCCGCATAAATTTTGGCTTTTTGCTTTTCTTTGTTATAGCAAGTCCAGCACAAACTTTTATATTTTTCATTTCCGCCAATTTCAACTTCTTTACCTTCCGTTACAAGCAGACCTTTCACAAATCTTCCATTAAAAATTGCTTTTTTGCCGCATTGGCAAACGCTCTTAATTTCTTGTATGCTATCTGCAAGTTCCAACAGGCGCTTGCTGCCGCCAAAAAGTTCGGTTTTAAAATTGGTTTTTAAGCCATAGCAAAGCACAGGAATTTCCTCTGCAATTTGGCGCAGTTCGTCAATCTGTTCCTTTGTGCAAAATTGGCACTCGTCCACAATGATAACGTCAATTTTGCCTTTTTCTTTTTCTGTTTTATAAATATTCTGCAAACTTTCGTTCTCTGCAAAAGAAATGCATGGCGCAGACAAACCTATTCTTGAAACCACTTCGTTCTGGCTGTCACGCGTGTCCAATTTTGGCTTCATAAGCAGCACGCTTGCACCTTTTTGTATGTAATTAAAGCGGCACATGAGCGCTGAGGCAGATTTTGATGAGCCCATTGCCCCAAATTTGTAATAAAGTTTTGGCATTTTGTCCTCCTTTTTAATTTTCTTATAATAGCATATCAAATTCTGCAGAAAAAACAAAATCTTTTTGCAATGCTTTTTGTTTTTATTTGCAAAAGGCGGCGTTTTTAGTGTAAAATACTTTTAAATAGGAGAGGAATTTGAAAGACCTAAAACATGTAAGGAATTTTTGCATAATTGCACATATAGACCACGGCAAAAGCACTTTGGCAGATAGGCTTATTGAAATGACTGGCACGGTTTCCAAACGCGATATGCAAGACCAAATTTTGGACAGCATGGATTTGGAGAGAGAAAAGGGCATTACAATAAAACTTGCACCAACAAGGCTGATTTACGATTATGAAGGCGAAGAATATGTGCTGAACCTTATAGACACGCCGGGGCATGTGGATTTTTCATACGAAGTTTCACGCTCGCTTGCTGCGTGCGAGGGGGCTTTGCTTTTGGTGGATGCATCGCAAGGGGTTGAGGCGCAAACTTTGGCAAACGCCTATCTTGCAATTGATAACAATCTTGAAATTGTGCCTGTAATAAACAAAATTGATTTGCCCTCTGCGCGTGTGGAAGAAGTTAAAGCAGAAATTGAGGAGGTGCTTGGGTTGGATGCTGCCAACTGTCCTTGTGTTTCGGCAAAAGAAGGCATAAATATAGACCAAGTTTTAAAGGCGATAATAGAAAAAATACCTTCGCCTAAAGGTGACGCAAAAGAACCGCTTAAAGCGCTTATATTTGACAGCCATTACGACAATTTCAAGGGGGCTATTTGCTTAATTCGTGTTTTTGATGGGCAGGTTAAAGCAGGCGATAAAATTTTGATGATGCAAACTGGAAAGGTTTTTGATGTAACCGAAGTGGGCATTTTTGTGCCGAGCACCAAAGAGGCGCCTTTGCTCTCTGCTGGCGATGTTGGCTATATTGCGGCATCCATTAAAACCATTTCGGATGTTAAGGTGGGCGATACAGTCACTTTGGCAGAAAACTCTGTTAAAGCGGCACTCCCTGGTTACAAAGAGGTGCAACCAGTGGTCTTTTGCGGCATTTTCACAGTGGATGGGGCAAAATATGGCGAACTTAAAGATGCCCTAGAAAAACTTAAACTTAACGATGCCAGTTTGCAGTTTATGCCAGAAGTTTCCTCGGCTTTAGGCTTTGGCTTTCGTTGCGGATTTTTGGGGCTGCTGCATCTTGAAATTATAACCGAAAGGCTGGAAAGAGAGTTTGATTTGGACATTATAACCACTGCGCCAAGCGTTTCTTATAAAGTTCACAAAACCAGCGGCGAGGTTTTGGAGGTTTCTAATCCATCCAATCTGCCTCCGCAAGTGGAAATATCTTATATAGAGGAACCTATTGTTAAAACAAGCATTTTCACTCCGCCAGAATATGTTGGCGCAATTATGGAACTTTGCCAAGACAAGCGCGGCATTTATAAAGATATGCAATATTTGGATAAAAAGCGTGTTGAACTGACATACATTATGCCTTTGGGGGAAATAATTTACGACTTTTTTGACAGTTTGAAATCTCGAACGAAAGGTTATGCAAGTTTTGACTATGAGTTTTCTGGCTTTGAACGCTCTGAACTTGTTAAAGTTGACCTTTTGCTAAATGGGGAAAAGTGCGATGCCTTATCTTTGATTGTGCATAAAGACAAAGCATACACAAGGGGCAGGGAGTTGACCGAAAGGCTTAAAAAAATTATACCAAGGCAACTGTTTGAAGTGCCTATTCAGGCGTGCATTGGTGGAAAAATAATAGCCAGAGAAACAATATCTGCCATGCGTAAAGATGTGCTTGCCAAATGCTATGGAGGGGATATCACAAGAAAACGCAAACTGCTTGAAAAGCAAAAAGAGGGCAAAAAGCGTATGAGAAAAATTGGCTCAGTGGAAATCCCGTCAGAAGCATTTATGAGCATTTTAAAACTGGATGACGGCAAGTGAGCTTTGCATAATACACAACATATGGCGTAATATGCAATGCATAATACACCAGATATAGAAAGTGAAAGAGCAATGAAAGAAGAAATATCAATTTATATTCATATTCCGTTTTGTGAAAGCAAGTGCTGCTATTGTGCATTTAATTCTTTTTGCGCCACCAAGGAAGAACAGGATGAATACATCAACTTGTTGCTGGGAGAGATTGCCAAGCGCAGCAAAGCGGCCGTGGGAAAAGTTGTAAAAAGCATTTATATAGGTGGCGGCACGCCTAGTGTATTGGACGAGGTGCAGTTTGCCAAAATTGCCCATGCTATATTTGATAACTTTGATGTGTATGACAATGCGGAATTTACGGTTGAGGCAAACCCAAACAGCATAACTGAGGAAAAACTTGCCTGCTGGAAATCTTTGCGAGTGAACAGAATAAGCATTGGCGTGCAATCGTTAAATGACCGCTCTTTAAAGAAAATTGGCAGGTTGCACACAAAGCAAATGGCTCTTGAAAAAATTAAACTTGTGCGCAAAACTTTTGATAATGTTTCTTGCGACTTGATTGTTGGGTTGGAAGGAGATAACGGCAAAACTTTGAGCGGATATGCCAAAACTTTGCTGTCTTTAGGCATCAAGCACATTTCTTGCTATCTTTTGGAGGTGTATGATAATGTTCCGCTTGGCACAATGGTGAAAAACGGCAAATATATCCCTCTTTCTGACGAGCGGACAATCGCCGCTTTTGAAAAACTTTCAAATTATCTGCAGGATAACGGCATGACAAGATACGAAATAAGCAATTTTGCCTTTCCTGGCTACGAAAGTCGCCACAATTTGAACTATTGGCAGCGCGGCGAGTATTTGGGCTTTGGAATTTCGGCACACTCTTTTGTGGATGGGCGCAGAACCGAAAATGCCGCAACAATTTCAGATTATGCTAAGGGCAAGATTACAGAAGAAATTCTGTCGCCAAGGGAAATTGATGAAGAAATTATTATGCTGGGCTTGCGCTGCAATTTGGGCTTTGATATAACGCAATTGCAGGTTATCGATTTGCAAAAAAATGCCTTTTTTAAGGATTATTTGCAGCAGGGCATACTGCAACAACAGGGCAATTTGGTTAAACTTAACCCAATGTTTTATCGTATTTCTAACACGATTATATCAAATCTTTTTTAAAATTTGTTAAAAATGGTTGATTTTTTTTAAAGTTGTATGTTATAATCGGCACGTAAAGCAAAAATGCTTGACAAAAAAGGCGGCAAAAGTGGCAAAGTTTGAACTTGAAGATTTTGTTCAATTTGGGCAGTTGTTTGAAATATATGGTGGGCTGCTTAGCAATGATAGGCAAAGCATATGTTTGGATTATTTTTCTTACAACATGACGCTTGCCGAAATTGCCGAACAGCGCAACATATCTCGCCAAGCGGTTCTGGATGCCGTTAAAAAATCTTGCAAAAAATTGCAGGCGTTTGAGAATGAATTGGGCTTGTTTGCAAAAAGAACAAAGTTAAAAAAATTGTTAGAAGAAATTGCACAATCTTCTTCAAAGCGAGTTAAAGAAAAAGTCGAAAAAGCATTAAAGGAAATTTGATTATGGCATTATTTTCATCGTTAAGTGAAAAATTTAACCACATATTTTCAAAATTAACCAAACGCGGAAAACTCACCGAACTTGAAATTAAAGAGGCAATGAGGGAAGTTCGTATTGCTTTGCTTGAAGCAGACGTTAACTACATGGTTGCAAAAAAGTTTGTTGCGGATGTATCAGAAAAAGCCATGGGCGAAGAAGTTATGAAAAGCCTTACGCCAGGGCAAATGGTTATCAAAATTGTTAAAGACGAACTTACCGCACTTATTTCCAGCGACAACCAAAAACTTGCGGTTGCATCAAACCCTCCAACTGTTATAATGATGTGCGGCCTTCAAGGTGCAGGCAAAACAACCATGTGCGGCAAACTTGCCTATCATCTTAAAAAAAGTGGCAAAAAGCCGCTGCTTGTGGCTTGCGATATCTATCGTCCGGCGGCAATTAATCAGTTGCAAGTTGTTGGCAAAACTGCCG
>CANQCE010000009.1 GCA_947589655.1 uncultured Clostridia bacterium
TTTGACATGAGCGAAAGTTTAACCGAAATGCGCCGTGCGGTTGAATGCGGATATTGGTCGCTTTTGCGGTATAACCCACAAGAGCAAAAACTTTCTGTGGACAGCAACAGCGATTTTGATAAATACGAATCCTTCCTAGATGGCGAAAGTCGCTTCCGTTCCGTTAAAGAACTGAAAGGTGAAAAAGGTGAAAAAATGCTCGAAAAAAGCAAAATTGATGCTAAGCAGCGCCTGGAATTCTTAAAAAAGTTAGCAAATAATAACTAAAAAACCAAATTTATTTGACAAAAAACAAAAATTTGGGTTAAAATTGATTATTAAAAAGGGGTAAAAATGGATATCTTTAAAACTTGGCTTGTTGAAACGCCAATCGCGCACAGAGGTTTGCATGGAAAAAACATTCCTGAAAATTCTTTGGCGGCTTTTTCAAATGCAATTGCAAAAGGCTATGCCATTGAACTTGATGTGCATCTGCTTGCCGACAACACCATTGCGGTTTTTCATGACGACTCTCTTGCTCGCATGACAGGGAACGATGGCTATATCAAATTTTTGAATAAGGATGACCTTAAAGTTTTAAAGTTGAAAGATTCCAAAGAAAGCATTCCAACTTTTCAAGAAGTTTTGGACCTTGTTGATGGAAAAGTGCCACTTTTAATTGAAATTAAAAACCAATACAAAGTTGGAAAACTTGAACAGGCTGTAATTGACCTTTTGAAAAACTATAAAGGTGAATATGCGGTGCAATCGTTCAACCCATATTCGCTGGCATATTTTAAAAAGCACGCCCCAAAAATTTTGCGTGGACAACTTTCAGGATATCTGAAAGACAGCAAGTTGAGTTGGTTTAAAAAGTTTGCATTAAAGCGAATGTTATTAAACAAAAAAGTAAGTGAGCCAAATTTCATTTCATATGAAAGCGCCGCCCTGCCAAACAGATATGTAAAAAAATATAAAAATCTGCCACTTTTGGCTTGGACTGTTAAAAGCAAAGAAGAATATATGCGTGTTGTAAAATTCTGCGACAATGTGATTTTTGAAAAATTTGACCCGGAAATTTAAAAAAAGAACTAAAATTTAGTTCTTTTTATTTTTTTGTAATTCTGCCATCCGCTTTTGCCAAAAGTTCAAACTTTTCGTTTCCAGAAACTTTAACCCTATACATATAATAATTGCCGTCTGCATTTTCTTCGATGGAATTCTCTTTTTCTTCGTCAGTTAAAAGTTCCTCTGGAACTGTTTGAAGTTTTGCATAGAAGTATAAATAATCGCCGTCATAAGCACATCTGTTTGAATCGCTAACATCCGTCATTTCTGCAAGAACAGAAACGTTTACTGTAACATCTCCTCCATTGCCGTTGAACGCACTTGCAATATTTGCACGATAGATGCCTGTTGTTGTGGAGAGATACAATGTTCTTTCTTCAACTTGCAAAACCTTGTAAGATGAAAGAGCCTCGCCGGCATTTTCAAATGTTATTTGCCCTTTTGCGCCATTGTTTTTAATGTATTTAATGTTGCTATCTTGTGTGTAAATGTATCCAAGGGTGCTGGTAAGGCTTGTGCCATCAGTTTGCGTGATTGTTGTTGTGATTGCGTGAATGTCGCTTATTGAAGAAACTGCAACAAACTCGCGGCGCTTATTAGAAAATCCGCTTTGGCTGTTATCATTTGTAAGGTCTGCAACATAAACAACTGTCTGCAAATTGCCAAGGGCCTCTGTAAAGAACAACACATCCTTTTCTCTGCCAATAAATGTAACATTTCCTTGGCCATAAACAGATTCTGCCTCGCCGCCCTTAACTGAAATTCTGTTTACAATATTTGTGGAAGAATTTGCGCTTGTGTCCTCGCGGCTTGTTGTATAAAAAATGTATCCATTCCAATCCAAACTGCTGCCCTTAACATTCTCTTGATATGTTTTTGGCAGTGCCACGCTTGTTACATTTTCTGCCAAAGTGGAAACCTTATCGTTTGAAAGGTTAATTGCAACAAGGTTTGTTCCTGCAAGCATTACAACATAATATTTATTTTCAAATTTTAAAACTTCAATTTTGCTGATTTCTGCTTGGCTGGTGTAAAGTTTTTTCTTGCTGTCACCGTTTAAGCGGCTTTTGTAAAAGCAGGTGTAATTAAAATGGTGGCTTGCCCCAGAGGAATCGCCGCCCATTTGCCTGTTTGGTGTGGCGTAGTAAAGGGTTTGCCCAAGCACAAACATAAAGTCTGCCTCGTAGCCTGCCACCTCTTTGGAAACATTTTCAACTTGTTTTGGTGAATAATAGTTGTTTCTTGAATTTAAACTGTTCACCCCAACGCGTGCAAGATAACTTAAATTGGTAGCAGAGGAATAATCTTTTTCACTTGAAAATCCGCTTGCCGTGGATAAAGCATTGCCAAAATAAAGATAATCTTCCACCCTTACGGCAGAATTTCCATTGTAAACAAGTTCACTGCTTGTGTTGCGAACATTTCCAACCGTGGCACAGCCGGCAAGACCGCCAATCATCAACGCCCCAACAAGAAATGCCCCACACAAAATTTTAGTCCATTTTTTCATATTAACTCCAAGTGTTTTAATTATACAATAAATGTTTTTGACAAGTCAATAAATTTTTAAAAACAATTTTCTAGCAAATTTCAATAAGTTTGTTCCCCACAATATCACAGGATGTCAAAAAATAGGTTACTCCGTTTTTGTTTAAAACTAAATTTTGCCTGCAATAAGCATGAATATGCCCATACACCACAAATTCAACGCCATATTTTTCAAGCAGAGCGGTGACCTCGTTATCTTCCTCCTTAAATGTGTAAGGCGGATAGTGCAACATACAAATCAGCCTGTCGCCATCGTTTTGCAATTTTTTTGCCCCTTGCAATGTAAGTTCCAAGCGTATAAGTTCGCGTTTGTAAATTTTTTCATTTTCTGGCGTCATTTTTTTGCCGTCTGGCAAGTTCCAAAGCCTTGTGCCACAAATCACAAAATTATCAAACTTAATTGCATCGTTTTGGATGGCAAAGAAATTCTTTGGCAAAATTGCCCGAACTGCACTTATACTTTTCCACCAATAATCGTGATTGCCGCGTATGATAACTTTTTTGCCCGGCAGTTTTTCAAGCAGAGCAAAATCTGGGGCGGTTTCTTCCAATTTCATCGCCCACGAAAAATCCCCCGCCATTAAAACAATGTCGTCCTCTGTAACTTTGTTGCGCCAATCGTCAAATATTTTATCAACATAGCCCTCCCATGTTGGCCCAAAAATGTCCATAGGCTTTGGATTGTTGATAGATAAATGCAAATCGCTTATAGCAAAAATTTTCACAGCGTTTTCAAAACCTCTTGAACAAGCCTCATATCAACCTGCCCATTGAAATTTGCTTTAAAATGTTTCATAACTGTTGGCACACTTTTGTCTGGCAAAGACAAAATAATTTCTTTAATTTCATTTTCTGAGAGCATTTTTGGCAGAAAAGCCGCTGCCAGAGAAAGTTGTTTTTCAATGTTTTTAACTTGCTCTGCATTGCCAACTTTTGTATAGTTCTGCTTCTCGTCATCAAGTTCTTTTATCAGTTTCTGCACAATATTTGAAATATCTGCATCAATAAGTTCTTTTCCGCTTTCACGCCTTGCAATTTTTTCCAGCATAATTTTGTTCATCAAAACACTGTAAAAGGCCCTTGCAACAGCATCTTTGTTCTTCATGGCTTCAATATTTGCTTTTTTTATTTGTTCTTCAATCATAAACCACTCCTTTACAAGAAAAAGTATAACCCATTTCACCCACCAAAATCAACTTATTTTTAATGGGAATAAGCATAAAAAATAAAAAAACAATCATTTTTGTTGACATTTGTTTTTGTATATGTTATTATTAATGCGCTTAAATGGTGATGTAGCTCAGCTGGTTAGAGCGTATGGTTCATACCCATAAGGTCGGTGGTTCGAGCCCACCTATCACCACCAGAAAAAACTGCGCTTAAAGCAGTTTTTTTATCCACCACCTTATATGCAGCGCTAGCGGAATATAAGTTCTTCCCAGTTTGAACCCTTACCACCAGAAAAAACTACGCTTAAAGCAGTTTTTTTTAATCCACCGCCTTATATGAAGCGTTAGCGGAATATAAGTTTTTCCCTTGCATTTTTTGTATCTTGTGGTATAATAAAATAAAGACGCAAAATTTGGAGGCTTTTATGACCGATGAAGAAAAAATTGAATTAAAGAAAACTCGCTCGCGAAAGAAAATGCTAGAAGCAGGCACAAAAGAGGAAGAAGTTGAAGGGCAACTTGAACTTATGGATGAAGAAATGGAACTTGCCGCTTTAAAGAAGAAAGAGGCGGAAGACAAAAAGAAAAAATTGCTCGAAGAACAAGTTCGCCTTCAAAATGAAATTAGGCAAATGAACCAAGAGCAACGAAAAGCACGCTTTGCAGCGGTTGGCGGTTGGCTAAAAGGTTTTGCCACCATTGTGGCATTTCCAATAATAGTTCTTGGCAAAATTTTTGGTGACAACGAATTTGTGGCAGCATTTTTGGACAAATCTAAAATTAAAGAAAAGGACAACTATGACAAAGCCACTGCAAAAGCAACAGAGCAAATGGTTAAAAATATGAATGAAATATATAAAAAACTTGAAAGCATCAACAAAAATTTGACTGATGAAAAAAGTAAATAAATCCAAATTATATTTTTTAGGCAAATAAAAAAACCGCTTTCGCGGTTCTTTTATTTTTTATCTTCCTTTTTGGTATTCCTTTCAATCCTTGCCAAACTCTTAAGCATAGCATCGTTCTGTGCAAGCATCTTGCCAGTATGTTTTGAAGTTTCTTTTGGATAATCTGGGGCCTCTTTAATTTTACTCTTATCAAGGAAGGACTTAACAAAGTCGTTATCCGTAAATGGTTTAGCAGCATATTCAAGCGTTTGCATTCCAATGCCCAATGCAGTTTTAACAGTTCCAATGGTAACATCTTTTGCAGACTTAACAACTGCATCTCTGCGCTCTTTGCGTGCTTCCAACCCAGTAACTCTATCACTGGCAGCCTTATAAGCATTCTGCCTCTGGTCAAGCAAGGTGTTTGCTTGTTGCAATCTGGTTCGTGCTGCAGCCTCACCTGCTGTGCCCTTTGCTGCGTCAAAGTCTCTTTGTGCTCTCTGCTGTGCTTCTTGTTGTTGCTCAAATGCCTCTTGTGCATTTTCTTTGTCAAGTTTTGCGTGCCCAAGTTTGCCACGATGAGCCCAAGCAGATGCTAACTTGGCAGCGGCTGGACCAGCAGCGCCACCAGTTGCCGCTGTGGCGACAAGCGCACCTACACCAACTGCAGTTTTTGCCACGCCTTTAACCACAGCACCCATACCTTTCACTGCACCACCAACAATGTTGAACGCAGTGCCGGCAGTAGAGCCTATATCTTTTGCCATGTCGCCACCAACTTTGTTTGCATCCGCCGCACCTATCACATCACTTATTGTTGCAATAAACGATTTTATTGTAAGTAGCCCAGTTATGATAAACAACTCTTGCATAAACTGGTCAACTATATCAATGTTAAACAGATTAATTTGGTTTACTAACGGCAGTATGATAAAGAACAAGTTCATTCCCACAACGGCGCCGTATGTCATAAGAATTTGTTTCATAAAGTTCGAGCGCCATTTCTTTGCCATTTCTCCACCATCTAATGGTGCCAAACCGAACATTGGTGGTGCAACTATAAACAGAGCCAAACTCATGAATATACGCGTAATCAAACCTAGAATAATGTTGATGAACAACGTTGTGCAAATGATAACTGCACCAAAACCAGCAATAAAGTTAAAGTTCCACAGGTCATAATAATACCAAACGGCGCCAATGTTGAATTTTGAAAAACTTACAATACTCCTTGCCAAGAAGGTTGTAAAATACCTTGTGCTTGTCCATTCTGATGCGGTTTCATAATTTAATGTATGGGCTTCTTTATAGTGCAAATGGCAAGCAAAGGCAGTGTCTATCATTTGGGCAAGTTCATCTTGTGTTTTAGCCCCACTGAAAAGTTCGCCTTGGCTTAAGCCGCCAATGGTGCTGTCTCCCAACAAAATTCCCCCATTTCTGGCACGGTTTGCATTATATGCTGCCACCTTGAACAATGAGCCAGAGAATGTTTGGGTTGTTGCCCCAGTCAGTGCCAAGTTAATGCCTTCCCACGCAAAACCTTCATGCGGATTTGGGTTCTTTCCATAAGCAATATAAGCAGACGACCCAAAAATATCATAATATATGTATGTTTTATCGTTGGCAGTTATCCCCTGCCCAGTTTCGGAATCTATGTTTTTGGAGGTGTTTACATCTTGCAGAAGCGAAGTTTGCTCACCATACAAATCCACTACTGAGCCGCTTGTTGTGGAGGTTAAACTGTCCAGCGCTGTGAGCAATGCTTGCGAAACAAACAAAGCAAGGATAACTATAACTGGAACCGCAACAATGTTTACAACACTTTTCAAGGCTGTGTAAACATATTGCATTGGCCCCTTTGCAGCCTTGTCATCATAAGAATAATGGCTTTTTATAATTGCCACAAAAGTTGCCATAACGCAAACGATTACGCCAAACAACACAAACGACCAGAAAACTGTGGAAAGTGGAGAATAATCGAAATGTGCACCTTGTGAAGAATTTAATTCAATCCCAAAAATGCCTGCAATAAAATTTGTGACAATATCTCCTGTAATTGCGTGCCCTTGCGAATCGTAATACACATCCAGCCCAGCAAGTTTTCTAAACGCAAGTTGGAAAACATCCAAAATGCAGGCAAGTGAGGCATATAACAAATATATGGCTTTAGGAATTAAACTTAAGAAGGCGTCAAAAAATTCGTCAAAAAAGTCCGATATCCAACCAAACAAGAAATTAAACGCACCCTTAAGCAGGTCGCCAACCCAATCGAACAAACCTAGTAGCATTGATGTTGACATGCAATCCCCCTCCTCAAAAACGAAGTTGCCCATCAATTAGATAATTTATATTCTCTCTCATTTTACCAAATAAATTTACATTTTGCAACAGTTTTTGAAAGAAAAGTTTAAAATCTCGCAAATTTCGATATTATTTTTGCCCAATATTGGCACTGTCCTTGATTTTCATTTTCGTTTTGGCTATAATAAAAACATGAACGAAAAAATACGGCAGAAATTAAAAAACCTTACCACCCGCCCCGGCGTGTATGTTATGCGCGACAAAAAAGGTGAGATAATTTATATTGGCAAGGCGAAAAATTTGAAAAATCGCGTCAGCCAATATTTTAGAAATTCGCCAAAGCCAAGCAAGGTTCAAGCCATGGTTGACCATGTTGACGACTTTGATTATTTTATTGCCGTTTCGGAACTGGATGCGCTGGGGCTGGAAAGCAATTTAATTCACAAGCATCAGCCTTTTTATAACATTTTGCTGAAAGATGGCAAAGCCTTCCCATACATTAAAATTAACATGAAAGAGCCTTATCCGCGCCTTGAAATTGTGCGAAAAGTGAAAAAGAACGATGGAGAAAAATATTTTGGGCCTTACATTGCCGGCATTGACCCTCGTGAGATTTTAAAAACAATCAACTTTGCTTTTAAAGTGCGCACTTGCACACAAAAAATTGACGAAAACACAAAAGCCAAACGTGAATGTTTAAATTATTCGCTTGGGCTTTGCCTTGCACCATGCACCAAAAGGGTGAGCAAGGAAGAATATGGCGAAGAAATTAAAAAAGTCATCCGTTTTTTGAGCGGAAATGACGATGAAATTGAAAGCGTTTTGCAAGAGAAAATGCAAACTGCGGTGAAAATTGAAAACTTCGAGCGCGCCATTGAACTGCGCGAGGCGTTAAAGATGGTTAGCAAGCTCAAACAGCGCGTGGTGGCAAACCTGCCAAAAGATGTGAACAAAGACGTGTTTGCCTTTCATACAGATGGGCTTTCTGGCGTGATTACAAACATGGTTATCCGTGGCGGAAAAATTTTAGGCATTGCAAACTATGTTCAAAACGATGCAGAACTGGAAGAAAAGGATACTCTTTTCAACTTTTTGTGCCAATATTACACAAACTGCCTTGTGCCAAACGAAATTATTGTCAGCCACGAGATTGACGAGGAACTTTTGAAAAATTATTTAGGCAAGAACGCGAAGATAATTTCCAGCCCTATTGGCGTAAACCGCACGCTTCTGAAAATGGCGGAAGAAAATGCGGAAGAATATCTGCAAAAGCACTTGGAGAAGGAAAAAATTGAATACAGCAAGGGCATTGGCGCCGTAAAACAACTTCAGGAAAAACTTGGCTTAAAAAACACCCCACATCGCATGGAGTGTTATGATATTTCCCACATCAGCGGCACAAACAAAGTGGCAAGCATGGTGGTTTTTATTGACGGTCAGCCGGCAAAAAGCCAATATCGCAAGTTTAAAATTAAATTGGTTGAGGGCAACAACGACTTTGCAAGTTTGAAAGAGGCTCTCACACGCCGCCTCACGCGCCTGAAAGAGCAGAATGGCGAAAGTTTTAAAGAAAAACCCGACCTTTTGGTGATTGATGGTGGCAAAGGGCAACTTTCTTCGTGCAACGAAATTTTGAACGAATTTGGCATGCAAGACGAAATTGAAATGATTTCCCTTGCCAAAAGAATTGAAGAAGTTTTCACAACAAAAAACAACATTCCTGTGATATTGAAATATGGCAGCGCAGAACTTAAACTTTTGCAGCGCCTGCGAGATGAAGCGCACCGCTTTGCCATAACCTTCCACCGCGCAACGCGCACAAAGGCACAAACTCACAGCGAACTTGAGGACATAAATGGGCTTGGAAAGGTTAAAATTGAAGCCCTGTTAGACGCATTTGGCACAACAGAAAACATAAAAAAGGCGAGCATAGAAGAACTAACCCTTGTTAAAGGCATTCACGAAACCCTAGCCCAGACCATAAAAGAAAGTTTAAAAGAGGATTGATATCAAAAAATCATTCTGTAACAGTTGTCAAATTAAAGTTAATTGTTGCACCAAAATTGTCCACATTCACAGTTTCGTCTTTTAAAGAAATTTTTATAAACAAGCACATTATGTTTGGAGAAAGATAAAAGTATTCCGCTTCACCATTTGCAATTTGCTCTAACGAGTATCCAAGATATGGAATTTGAGCATTATCAGGAAAATTTTCAGAATATCCAAGGGCAGTTTCGTAGGTGTTCACCAATTCAACAAGCGCCCGCAAAGTTTCTTCATCTTCTTTAATTGCAGAAAGTTCTTTTGCATAAACACTAGAACCATTTACCATCGCAGCAATTTCGTATATTTCAAGATAAGTTTTTAAGCCTTTGCTGCTGCAATAAGAATTTATTTTTTGCAAATTTTCGCTAATTGTTTGCTGAACTTGGCTATCAAGCGAAGAATAATCATCGGAAAAGATTTCTGTTATTTGTTCAAATTTTACAAAAGCATATTCAACCTTTATATTTTCATCATCAGATGTTCGCGAAAAATTTAAATCAACTTTCAATGGCAATGTTTGAAAATTTAAAAATTTATATTCAAAAAGAACAAAATTGTTCAAGCCTTTCACATTTGATGCTGTTAATTCAATCTCGCCAGGGTTTTCAAAACTTTTAGTTTCAGCAATCTCTGTGCCATTGAAAAGAATTCCATTAAATCCACCCAATTCGTCAGGTCCTTCAAGATATGCGCCCTGAACACTGTGGGCACCTACAGCATCCTCACTCATAGGGCTTACTGAATAGCAACCTTGAATGGCAAGTTGAACATTGTGAGCGGTATAAGAAATGCTAAAACCACTTTGAACTTTTGCTTGCAAAGCGGCAATTGTTACACCCACAGATGTTCCAGCCACAACCAAAACCATTGCCAACGCACCAATACTCCACCATAATTTTTTTCGTGTTCTCATAAATCCCCTCCGTTTATTCATTTGTCCATGATTAATATACCAAAGTATTTAGAGTTTGTCAATTAACTTTTATATAATTGTAAAAAATAAATTGACGAGGGCGCAATGTTAAATGAAAATATCAAAAATTTAAGAGTTTTGAATGGTTTAAGCCAGGTTCAGTTAGCAAAAGAATTAGGCGTGAGTAAACAATGCGTTTCAAATTGGGAGAACGACAACATTCAACCGTCCATTGAAATGCTGATAAAAATTGCCAAGTTTTTTAAAGTTTCCACCGACTATCTTTTGGATTTGGATGTGAAGAAATATTTGGATGTTTCCAATTTAACTGACCTTGAAGTGACGCACTTAAAAAACCTTGTAACCGACCTTGAAAATCTGCATTCTTAACATTTTGTCACTTTTTCATGTTTCCATTTAATTGTAATTTTTCAAAAATGGCGCTATAATTGTTTCGAACAACTTTTGGCGTTATTTTTTTAAGGCGGCATATGGATTATTCAAAAATTTTGGAAAAACTAAAAAGTTCGGCGTTCAGGGCAAAGTTTTGCCTTAAAGAAAAAGACAAAACGTATGTTCGTGAAAAAGGATTGGAAAAAATACGAGCGCACGCGTATGATTTTGTAAATGCACGCCTTGCACCAGAAAATCCAGTGAACGATGGCAAGCAAACGCCAATGCGTGGACATCCGGTTTTTATTGCACAGCACGCCACAGCCACCTGCTGCCGAGGTTGCCTTTTCAAGTGGCACAAAATTCCAAAGAACAAAAAGTTGTCACCAGAAGAAATTGATTTTGTTGTGAATTTGATTATGAGTTGGATAGAAAATCAGATGAAAAACTGACATTTTAACAATGCCGCTTAAAAATTTCAAAAAACTAAAAAAATTCAAATTTATTTGCCAAAACCAAAGAAAATTTTGCAAAAATTTGATTTTTTTGGAAAATTTATTTACTTTTAAAAAAAACTTTGCTATAATAGCATAGCATAAAAACACAACTTAATCAACTTATGCACTCGTAGCTCAGCTGGATAGAGCGTTCGTCTACGGAACGAAAGGTCTTGGGTTCGAATCCCCACGAGTGCACCAAATTAAATAATGCCATCCTTTGGGGATTCGAACCCAAGGTTCGCCCCTGCGGGCGGGGTGCGTCCGCACCCGTCTTTGGCTAAAAACAAGCACACAGGCTTGTTTTCTTAACGCGTCGACCCCCACGAGTGCATCAATTAAAACATTGTTTACCCAAATTTATACGAAAAAAGCCTCTGTTAAAGAGGTTTTTTGTTTTGTGTTTTGCAGAATTTTTGTGCAATGTGTTTATTGATACAAATGCTGTGGGTATTGCCCATCATCTTTCATGCGCTGAATGGCATTTTTGAATGCTTCAAGTTCTTCACGATATGTTATACCATACCATGTGGACGATGTTGGAATTACTTCCAGCGTTGTGCCGCTTTTAATGCACTTGCCCACCACCTCAGGCAGCAAAACCTCGCCTGTTTTTAAAGCGCTTTCATCTTGGCTGAAAAATGTTTGCATCTCTTTTTCAATTTCTGTAAAAATTTTTTTGCTAAAACCAAACGTTGTCAAAGAAACCATAGCGTCTTGGCTTATTTCGTGCCAATTGTCTTCGTTAAGCGGAGTGGCAAAAATTTTTCCGTCTCGCCTTTCCACGCGGCTTTCAACAAGCCCTGTTGCCTGATGCCCATTTGTAAAAAGAAGCCCTCGTTTAACCATTCCATTGTCCGAAAGGGTGTTTTTAAGTTGAAACCCTGCGCAGACAAACTGGTCGTAGGCGCTATTCTGCAAAAACTTATACAAAATCTGATAAGAATGTAAGCCATAAAAATCGTCAGCATTGATAACCGCAAATTTGTCCGAAACAACATCCTTTGCAGCGTAAAGTGCATGCGCCGTTCCCCAAGGTTTTGTTCGCCCCTCTGGAATTTTTGCCCCTGCTGGAACATCTTCCAAATTTTGAAACGCATACAAAACTTGCGCAACTTTTCTAAGGCGCTTTCCAACAGTTTCTTCAAAAATTTTTTCATGCTCTTTGCGGATAATTAAAATAACCCTATCAAAGCCTGCTTTAACCGCATCATGCACGGAATAATCTAAAATAAAATTTCCGTCAGCATCCACAGGTTCAATTTGTTTACATCCGCCAAAACGGCTGCCCATTCCTGCCGCCAAAATAACTAAATCCATAATTCCCCCTAAATATTTTATTTTAATTTTGCAATTTCAATGATTTTTTCGCCAAACATATTGCCAAGTTTAAGTTATTCTTCACCTTCCCCTTCCAAAATTTGATTTACAACCTTGCCAAACATGTCGCCCATTTTCCATTGACTTTTGGTGTCAAGGTGCAAGTTGTCGGCAATGGTGGTTAGCCCCAGCACACCTGGCTGAACAATGTCTTGAACAACAGTGTTGATAAAAAAGTTCTCCTCATGCTCATCCGCAAACCTTTGCTTTGCCGCGTTGACAACCTTTGCACGCTCGACATTTGCCGAATCAATCCAGCCATAAAGTTGCACTGCACCATCCACAAAATATAAGGTGTTGTTTGGAATGTAATCTGCAAAATCCTGTGCGTAACGAGTTTTTAATGAAACTAAATTGTTGTAATAATTATCTTGATATTGATTTTCCAAAAAATCCGATTCGCCTTGCATCCAGCACAAAATTTTCAGCACAGGTTTTTCGTTCTGCTTTTTAATATATTCAATCGCCTTTTTGGTGCTATCAACAAGCCTATCGTAACAAATGCCGCCTTGACAAAAATCTTTTTCCAGCGTTGCACCGCCAACTGCCAATTTCAAAAAATACATTTTCTTTTTTGGAAAAGATTTGTGCAGATTGAACATAATGCCTGCCTCAGGTCCAAACTGACTAACCTGTGCATCCGTTTTGCCAACACTGTTCAAATTTATGTTGTATTTTTGAAAGTTCAATGGCACAGTGGTTGTATTGGAATAATAAAAATTTTTGTAGCCTGCAACAAGTTCTGCTTGCACATCTTCACCAGCGACATCCCCCAACTTTTCCACCTCGCCAAAGCCCTGCATATTAGATTGCCCAGCAAGGACAATAAGTGTCACCTCTTTTGGCGACCCACAGCCAGAGAATGCCACTCCGCCAAACAGAAAACAAATGCACAAAATGATGGATAAAAATTTCCCTCTTGTCATGCAACACTCCTTTTGAAAAAGTATACCACATAAAAATATTTCCAGCAACAAATTTGAAAATTTTTTAACAAAGAAAAACTATAAACCGCTAAAAAAATTTTTTAAACATTTTCAAAGTAAAAAGGGCATAAAAAAACTGCAAATTTTGCAGTTTTTTTTAATTAAGCGACAGGAGTGGAAAGATCGTCTTGCCTTACCCCAAGAAAATACACATTGATTGTGCCAGTAAATGTGCTGTCTTCAATTCCCAACACACTCTCTTGTCCTACACCAGAATTTCCTTTTCCGCAAAGACCATTATCTAAAACTTGATAATAGTTTTTACTATAACCCATTACCGTGCTATTCGCAATTTTTTCTTCATAATCGTCATTTGCTTCTGCCATATAGAAATCGATTTCAGCTGACGAAGTGCAATTTTTTAACGAAACTCCACTTGAGGATTTTTGATTCCAACCAATAATGCCGCCTATCATTTCATATCTGCGTCCACCAACTTGATAAGCAAATGCATTATCTACTACAAATGCAGGGTTTGAAGAATAACCTCTTATTTCCAATTTGCCTCCATCAACAACACAGTTTGTATAAACAGAATTATCAGCCCCTGAAGTTTCTCCTACAATGCCTCCCATTGAGTGTCTATTGCTGGAAAGCACTGTGTGTGGTGCTGGCCCATATGAAGCCAAATTAAGATTCCACATGCCATAAAGTTGTATGCTTACATCTTTTGTTTTAATGTTTTCACGAGAAAATCCATCTTTGTTCCCATCAACACCAATAACGCCACCAACATAAGCCTTTACTGCTGTTAATTTAGCATTAACTGTATCGATGGTTATGTCGTGAATAGAAGAAGAAGCCGACCTGCCTATTGGTGAGCCAAATGTACTTGTATCATTTTCGCCTCTTGCAACCAATGTGCCATAATACAAAGTTGCGCCAATACCATAAGTGGATGGGGTTGAGTCTGTCATATATACGCCCGCACCATTTAAACTTGAAAAGCCTCTTTCCCCTGCTTCTGCACTTGTTGTTGTCCAAATAACCTCATTAGTATTGAAATCAACATTTACATCCTTAATTGTCAAATTGTGAATATGAGCCCCTGCAACATAACCGAAAAATCCAAGTTGCATACATTGGTCATAAGGTGCAGCCATGCTTACCCAACCATCAATTTTTGCCGTTTTTGTTTCACCTGCTTCCGAATATTCAAGGTCATATCTTATTGAATTTTCGTTCAACAGGAAATTGGAAATGGTTTTACCATTGCCATCAAATTCACTACAAAAATAGTGTGTTAAACAGAACGAATATCCTTCTACCGCTATGTTTGGGCTTAGTGGAGAAATTGTGTGCCAAAGTTCCCCTTCCAAATCTATATCGTTTGTCAGGACATACTTGACATTTCCACGCCAAACAAGGTCTTTTTCATAAAGGTCTTTGTTCACCTGCAACAAATCATCTTTATTGCTAATTTCCACTACCATTGGAGTCATGTAAATTAAAGAAACCTTTTCGGTCTCCAAGTGATTTTTGTCGGAGACCTTAACCCTTACATAAATTTTTTGCCCCAAATTTGTTAAATAAGTTTCATCATAGTTCAAACTTTTTTCAACAACTACTTCATTTTCGCCATCAATTTCTGTATCATAAACAAAATACTGAATTGTTTTTGTGAAATCAGAAGCCGTGCTATCAACGGATGTAGTTACATATGTTGGGTCTGTTTGAAGGTGGAAACCATTAGTATCACCTTTAAACTGAAAATACAAGTCGCCATTTTCGTCTGCTGTTGATGTTACATATGTTTCTTCTTCGCCCAATTCTTCTCCTTCAATGGCAGAAACCGTAACAGTTACATCGCTATATTTCACTTTGTTCACTGTGAGTGTTGCTTGTTTGTCTGCAATGGCCTCGTAGCCCTCTTGCCCAGCAAAAGAAATTGTAACATAATATGTGCCTGCATCTACCACATTTGTTACCTCTGTGGTGCGTTGTTCATCTGAAAAATATTTATAAGTTGCTTCAACGCCTTCTGGCAATTGCCCTTTAACGGCATAGGTTTGTGCTTGACCTGTGTAATCCACAGATACATCTTCAGCCGTTACGCCTGACATATCATACACTTTTGGTTCCGCAGGAGTTTTATCGCACGCTGTAAGCGCAAAAATCCCCCCCCCGCAAAGTAAACATGATAATGCCAAACTGAATAAAATCTTTTTCATAATTTACTCCTTTGTTTTTTGAGATTGGTTTTTAACCTTGAACTTATTATAAAACATTTAAAATTTTTTAACAAATATTTTAACGAATTTTTTCGACAATTTTTTATAGGTCTTTTTCATATTCAGAAAGCGGAACTTCCCTTATGCCAATTTTGCTTTCATCCCAACTTGTTTCCCAATCAAATCTGCTTTCAAACAACTGCATTGTATCCTGCCAGCCTTGAACATTGCCAACATTTTGACCATGTGGAACATATGACGAGCCGTTCCAAACACTCCAAGATATGTATTGCAAAAATGGGTCTGCCACATCAAAACAAAATTGAGTGTCTATGTATTTGTAAACTTTGTAAGAAGGTTTTTTGAAAGCCGCATCCTCGCCCATTAAGCCAAAATAAGCGCCGTCAAGATGATTGTCATCTAACCTATAATATATAAGTGCTTTTATGCATGAAAGTTGTGTGCATTTAAAGTATGCATAAGCAACGCCTGCCGCCTGTTGATTTTTTGTTGCTTCATAATTTGTTTTGTCCGAAACCCTTGAAGATGCAACTCCGCCTTCTGTCAAATACACAGAGCGTATCTCGCCATTAAACAATTTGTTGTTCTGTTCAAGATAAAGTTGCAGAACCTCCAAATTACTCCATGTTATATAAGAACTATATAAAGAACCCGTCATATCGCCTTGATTTAAGTCTGACTGCCAAAAATCTGCCCTTTTTAAATCGTAACCATATGGGTGCACTGCAAAGCCGTAATCGTAATTGCCTTGTTCAAGAGTTTTAATTGACATATAGTCCAAAATGTCTTTTGGGCAATATTCTTCGCCCTTTTTGGTCCAATAATGGGTGATTGAAACCAGCACCTTGTTTAATGGATAGTATTTTTTTATTGCTTGGTTGGCAATACGCATTTCACGCTCATATTCTTCAACATAATTTTCCAGAGTTAAAAGTGCGTGCCCTGGTGGGACAATGTTGTTCCAAGAAGACGACATGTCAATTTCGTTCCCAAGAACATAAGTTTGCACAAGCCCATATTTTTTATCTGGACGAGAATATCTTTCGCCCAAAAATTCCATTAACGCGCCCCAATATCCAGCACCATACTGGTTGGCAGTATTCACCTGCACAAGTTTTCCTGTTGAACTTTGTTGCAAGCCAGGATAATTCATAAAATATGGCTGAACATATTGGTCATTTACTGCGTGCATTAACACAATTAAGGTAACTTTTAAATTTTGTTCGGTATATTTTCTGATAATTTCATCATAACCGTCCAGCGTGTTGGATGAGGTATAAGTTTTTGGCATATCACGCCTGAAATAATATCTTTTCCCTTGATAGTCTTTTGCGTAAACCCTTTCCGTGTTGCCGTTTAATGTGATATACAAATCGCCAGTTGCATCGTCTGTGCTTTCAGTGTATTTTAATTCTTGTATTTTGCCATTGAGCATAACTTCGTTTGGAACAACAAGGCCGTTTAATACAAAGTTTACCTCCGTGTAAGAGCACCCAAGGTCAGCAACTTCGCTGCGATATTCATCCTCGCACATTATGCCTTTTATAGTTTTTGCTTCAATAGGGTCATCATAATTATATTCTGATACAATTTCTGTGCAATATTTTGGGCCAACAATAATTTCGTCAAGTTCATTGAGTATGTAATATTTGTTATAAATTCCGTCACAGCCATTATCGAATCTTTCAAATGTAAATTCTTCGTATGTTCCACAGTTGTAACTGGCAATTTCAATTGGCTTTGCCTGTGTTTCGTCTGACAAGCCTTTATACATCTCTCCATACAAATATTGATAAGGCGCAAGTGCAACAAGTTTGCCTGTTTGCCCAAGTTCGCCAACGCCATGCAACGTTACCGTAATTTTGTCGGCCGTGGATGAAATGTCAAACACATAGTCTGGCGGAACATAGTCTTCTGTAT
>CANQCE010000010.1 GCA_947589655.1 uncultured Clostridia bacterium
ATATGTGGTGTTTATGGGGAATGTTTACGGTGTGGACAAAGAAACACTGTCTGAGCGAATCGCTAAATTTGCCCAACTTTTTTCTATGACAAAGTTTTTGGACAAACAAATCCGCTCTTATTCTCACGGCATGAAACAAAAGATATGCATAATTGCAGCGCTCATTCACAATCCGCGTCTGTGGGTGCTTGACGAGCCGTTAATGGGGCTGGACCCGCAAAGCACGGCGGAGATAAAATCGTATATGATTGAACACAGAAAACAGGGGAACACGGTTTTGTTCTCCTCGCACAATATTGACATGGTGGAAAAATTGTGCGACAGGGTGGGGATTATTCATAACGGAGAACTTCTTGAAGTGATTGATATGAAAAAATTTGCTAGCACTGGAAATTCGTTGGAGAGATATTTCCTTAATTTAACACGATACTGAAAAAAGAGGGTAAAAGTTGAAAAAATTCTTGGCGCTTTTAAAATTTGAATTTAAGGCCAACACATCGCGATTTAAAGACGATGGAATTTTTTCTCGTTTAAAAAGAATTTTCTTAACGTTCCTTGGGGTGGGCGTGCTTGTGGTGCTTTTCCTTTATGCAATAAACATTGTTATGGATGTTTTTATAAATGAAGGCATGCAGCACGAATTTATAACAATTTTTTCGTTTTTTATGATGGTTTTGCACCTTATAATTGGGGTGTCCATGGCAACCAAAACTTTGTTTGTAAAAGTGGACTTGTCAATTTTAAGGCTGCCTGTGGACGGAATTGAAGTTTTTTCAGCCAAATTTTTGTATTTGTATTTTAAACAATTGGTTTACTCTTTTGTTATTTCATTCCCAACATTTCTTTTGTTTGGAATTAAAACGGCGCAGGGCGTGGGATTTTTCTTGATGATGCTTCCAAATTTGCTTTTTCTTCCAATCATTCCATTTTTGGTTGCAATTGTTTTGTCCGTGCCAGTTATGTGGATAATTAAAATTTTCAAAAACAAATTTATCATTTTAACACTCTTTTACACAATTGCCATTGCTGCGGCGTTTACTTTATACATTTTTGCCTTAAAATTTATATTAAACATTTTGGAAAGCGGCAATTTTGCCGATGTTTTTGACCAAAGCACAATTATGGCAATCAGAAATTTTACCGCATATCTTTACATTCCTATACTTTTTAAGAACAGTTTGCTTTTATACACCTTCTGGCAAAGTGCATTGATAAATTTTGCAATGATGGGCGTTTTAATGGCAATAATTTACATTTTTGCAGATAAATTTTATTTTAAATTGATTATCTCCAGCAAAAACGAATCCGTGTTCAAAAAAGAGACGGCGGTCGTTCAGCAAAAACCTGCTACTGCACTGATGCTTAAAGAATTTAAAAACATCTTCCGTTCAACAAATTACGCTTTTCAATACTTAACTGTTGTATTCACAACGCCGCTTATGGTCTATTTTTCCAGCGAAATTGCTTCCAGCGTTGGGGCACCAATTCTTGGCAAGGGCGTTTTGCCGGGCATTGTGGTTTTGGTGCTGATTATGTTTTTAAGCATGGGAACATCTTTTTCAGCCACATCCATAACAAGAGAGGGTGGAAATTTCTTTTTGACAAAAATTATTCCAGTTAGTTTCTCCAAGCAAATTTTTGTGAAATTTGCCATTTATTTGTTCATTTCAATTCCTGCAATTTTTGTTTCTTGTTTGGTTTTGGCTTTTGCAAGGTTCATTAACCTTCTCACCGCCACACTTATTGCAATTTCTCTTTCTTTTGTGATTATAGGCAACATTTGCAGTTCCATTTCCATGGACATTAAAAAGCCACAATTTCAATATCTTGAAAATGGCGAGGTTTCTGCCAACAACAAAAACATTTCTGCATCAATAAGCATAGGTTTTGTTATAGCGTTTTTAATGGGCATAGGAGGGATTTTGCTCTCTTATTTTGTTAGCATACCTTCCATGTTTTTGGTGCTTTTTGGCTTTGGAATCACTTTTGCAGCGATAGAAATTTTCCGTTTGTTCTTCCACTTGGAGAAGCGCTACGGCACAATTGAGGTGTAATATGAAAAAACTGCTAATGTTTTTAATGGTTGCAATACCAATTTTGGTTGTTTTGATTGTTAAACTCACTGCCACAGTTGCGGTGGGAGATGTGTTTATCTCTGTGGAGAGCATCAGCCTTGATAGAACAAAAATTTCCGCAATGGTGGGCGAAAGCGCCGACCTGAATTTTAATATCTATCCAAAACTTGCCACCAACAAAGAGGTGATTTGGGCAAGCAGCAATGAGGCTTCGGCAATCGTTGACAAAAATGGGCATGTTCAGTTTGTTGGAATTGGCTCTGGCTATATTTCTGCCGTGACCAAAGATGGCAACAAACGCTCTCAGTGTTCGTTTTACGTTTGGGACACAAAAGTTCACCAAGTAACGCTCACGGCACCACAAAATTATGTTCATTTGGGGGATACTCTGCAACTCACTGCCACAGTTTTGCCAAATGAGGCACTTATAAAAGATGTTAAATTTGCTTCAAGTGACGAGGGTGTTGCAACTGTTGATACAAATGGGCTTGTATCCGGCTTAAGCGAAGGCAATGTTACAATAACGGTTACAACGGTTGATGGAAATTACAGCGATTTTGTGGACTTGTCGGTTATCAAACCTGTCACCAGCCTTGTGGTTGAAAAAAGCGAGATTATCACATCTTCAAAAAGTGTGCAAATTGAATATTGGATTGAGCCGTTTGATGCCACAAACAAAAATTGTTTGTTTAAAGTTGACAATGAAGATATTGCACAGGTGAATCATCTTGGGCTTGTCACTTTTAACAAAGCTGGTGAGGTTAATGTTACAATCACCACCGTTGACGGCAATTTTGAAAAAACAATAAAAATTATCTACACTGGCGGCTATGCATATGATTTGTTATTGGAAACGTCAACCATAAACATGGAAATTGGTGATGCACCAGTGCATATAGACTATCACACTTTGCCAGAAACTTTGTATGAAACTGCTGTGGAATTTTCTTCTTATGATGAGAACATAGCATATGTAGATTATGCTGGATATCTTCATGCAGTGAAAGGCGGAAACACTGTTATAAGCGTTAAAGTGAAAACAAGTGCAGAAGAATATATTAAAAAAGAATTGTATGTGAACATTGAAAGCCCAGCAAAAGACATTGTTATTGAAGATGTTTTAACTGCTGAAAAAACTGTTCTTTTAAAACCAAAGTCCAGCCCAGACGATTCCACAAACACCAACTTTTTCTATCATATCGAAGAACCTTCGCTTGCCTCAGTTTCGGAAGATGGGCTTGTAATTTTCAAATCGCAAAGCCCTTGCACGGTTACAGTTACAATTTATGCGAACCAAGATTTTAGCGATGTATTTAAAAAGGTGAAGGTTACTTACACCGCTGGGAAAGTAGGAGTTTTTGAACTTCTTGACAAAAACATAACGCTCATGTTCGGGCAAACCAAAACATTAAATTACAAAGTTTTGCCAAATAGCGCCACAATAAAGCCGCTGACAATTTCGGTGGAAGAAAACCATCCGATAGTTGCCGGCGCAAATGTTGTTGAAATTTTGGAAAATGGCACAATTCGCGCAACCAGTGGCGGAACGGCAAAATTGAAAGTGATTTTTGTCCTTTATGACGAAACAATTGTGGAAGATTTTTGCACAGTCACTGTTCTTCGCGAGCCAGAAGACATTAAAATCAACTTAGATTTGCAATTTTACAAGAGCCAATATGTCACATCTCAGCGTGTGATTCCGCTTTTGGGCGAGGTTTTGCCAGCAGATGCCCAAAGCAAGGAACTTGTTTGGTCTGTTAGCGACACAAACATTGCCTTTATTCGTGACAATTTGCTAATTTTCAATCAAGTTGGGTTTGTCACCTTAACGGCATCAATAGGAGAAATATCCAATTCGGTTGAAGTGTATTATGCCGGTTCCAATCCTGTTTTTGCAAACGCAGTGGCTGTTGTTAATGGAAAGAGAGTGCCTGTTCCAGAAAAAATTATGGTTGGGGACAGTTTTGACATTGAAATTTCAGAAATAATTCCAAATTATGCTGTAAATCCAAGCATTTCGGTTCAAGCTACAAATCAAAAAACAGTAAATTCCACAGGCAAGGTTTTGGAAATTGAAGGCGGCACCGTTAGAGGCATTGCTGGCGGAACTGCCACGCTTGTTGTGTATGTTTCCAACTCTATAAGGCTAAATTATCAAATTACTGTGGAAAGAAAGCCGGAGAGTATTTCTGTTTTGCAAGCAAATACACGTGTGACAACAGATGTTGTAAATCTTGTGAGCGAAGTTTTGCCATACGACACCACAAATCAAGGTGTTAGATATGTGCTTTTAGAAACAGACATTGCACAAATTGATGGAGAAACCTTAACTTTCAAGAAAAACGGAACTGTGAACATCACCGCAATTTGCGAAGGGGATGAAAGTGTTTGGTGTAAATTCTTTATTGAAAAAATTGAGAAAAATATGCTGCACATTTCACCTGAAGAAACATCCAAAACTGTAAGCAAAGGCGACTTAATTGTTTTTGACACAACAAGTGTATACAATTTAAAAATAAAATCCAGCACGCCGACAGTTCTCGGCGAAACCGTGGTGGCTGTGGAGGACAATTATTTGCGTGCCGTTTCGGCTGGCAGAGCAACGGTTGTTATCTCCACCGCTGAGCGCGAATATGAGGTTGAAATTATTGTAAATCAACTTGTGGAAGACATTGTTTTGCAAACCTCAGCAGATTTTTATAACGAAGAATATGTTATTGGCAAAAATGTGCTTGACCTTAACTTTGAAATTTATCCAAATTATGCAGCGAACAAAGAGGTGTCTGTTACAATTTATCGTTCAATTTCCGCTGACGGAGAAGCAGCACAAATTGCCTTTATAAGCGGCAAGCAAATTGTTTTTGCAAGAGAGGGAACAGTTTATCTGCAAATTTCGTCTAATGACGGCAATTGCACAAAGATTATAAAAATAAATTACACTGGCGGCGAGGCGATTGATGCCCAACTGAACATTGGCAGCCTTCTTGTTATGAATATTGGCGACAAAGTGACAATTGGCGTTTCAAAATGGATTCCTTATGATGTTACAAGCACACGCATTTCAATGTCCGAGGTCAACTCGTCTGGCAAGAAAGTTGTGGAAATAAATGAAAAAACAAGGACCATTGTGGCTGTTGCCAGCGGTGAAACCAAACTTATTGTAAAACTTTCAGACAATATTGTGAAAGAAGTGCAGATAATCTGCGTTAAGAAAATTGCAGATTTGCAGGTGGAAGACGTTTTAATTGCAAGCAACACTTATGTTCTGGCAGCAAAAGTTACACCAGACGATGCCACAAACAAATTGTTGGAATTTTCGCTTGAGCCAACAGACATTGCAAGACTTGAAGGGGATATTTTGCGTTTTGTAAAGGCTGGCACAGCCAAAGTGACTGTAAGAACAACAGATGGCAGCAACATTGAAAAAACATTTAACGTAACTTGCACAATGGGGCACATTGGAAAAATTGTTTTGAACGAGCAGAAAATAACCTTGAAAAAGGGCGAGACGCTTAAACTTGAAGCGGCAAAATATCCACTTGATGCCACAGAAAACAGTTTGCAGTTCAAAATTCTGTCGCAAAGTGCATATGACGGATTGTCGCAAGTGATAACCTTGGCGGCAGATGGGCAAATCACGGCACTTTGCAGAGGAAAAGTGGTTGTGCGAGTGTTTGCCTTTGACTATTTTGGGAACGAGGTCTTTGCCGACTGCGAGATAACTGTTCAAAGCCCGCTTGAAGCAATTGATATAAAATTTGAAACCGCTTTGGACAAATATCAAAATGCATATATAACAAGCAAAAACGAACTTGCATTTAGCGTTGTTTATCAACCAGAAGATGCCGAAGTTCAAGAATTTACATATTCAATTTCAGATGCCAATGTTGCGCGTATTGAAGGTCAGAAAATTATCTTTTTGAAAAAGGGCGGCAGGGTGACAATCACATTTAAATGCCATGACGAAACAAATGTTGAAAGAACAATCTCTTACACCTTCCAATATTATGGCGAGGATTTAGTTGAAGCGGCACTGGACAAAACTGAAATTCCGAACAATGTAATTAACCTAAAAGCAGGCGATAGTTTTAAATTTTCGCTTGTAAAAGCCCTGCCTAGCGACAACCAAAATGTTGAATTTATCGTGAAAAATGCAGACGAAATAAGAATTGACAAAGACAAACAGGTTGCAAAGTTTGAAAACGGAGTGCTTTATGCTTTGAACGGCGGAACTTACACATTCACGCTGTATGCCAACAACTTTAACCTTGGCAAATTCACGCTGATTGTAACGCGTGATGCAACCGAAGTGATTGTGGAAAACGGCGAGCAAGTTTTTGTTTCGGTGCCATATCATACAATTGTGGCGCATGTGCTAGAAACGGATTCTCAGCAACAGACTTTGGGCTATAAAACAAACAGCCAAAATGTGTCGTTAAGCACCAATGGAACTGTTACATTCAAGCAATTTGGCGAGTGCGAAGTGACCGTTTATGTGATAGACAATCCAAACATCTTTAAAATTGTAAAAATTAAATACACAAACCAGTTGCAAGCAATTGAATTTAAACAGACCCGCGAAAAGCTGTTTGTCACAGACGGAATTGACCTTTATTTGCAAGCAAGCCCAGCCAACAGTGAGGCGTTTGAATACACCATGGAAATAGATAATGCCAATATAGCCAAACTTAGCAAAGAAAATGGGGTATATCATTTAACAGCCTTAAAAGGCGGCGAAGTTAAAGTTACAGCAAAAGTTGTCGGAAAAAACATCTCCGTTAGCAAAACTTTCACAATTTATGAAAAAATTAGAGATATAAAACTTCAATTTAATGCGGGTTCAGACAATCAGGGTGGTGGATATCGAGTTTTTGGCACAAGTTTTGTGAATGGCGACACAGTTATTAACAACTTTTCAATAAATGTTGAAGTTAATGCAACTGGGCCGTGGAACAATCTTCTTCAATGGAGTTCAAGTGATGAGAGTGTGGCACAAGTTGACCAAAATGGTGTTGTTACAGTTTTAAAGGCTGGCAAAACAACTATCACTGTTCAGCAACAGCCACCTTATGAAGATGCAAACATTGCTTTTGACAGTTACGAGTTCAAATTTGTTGATGGAATTAATGTTAATAACTTTGAACAGTTCAAAGTTGCCCATGCTGAACTTACCACACAGAATACTGGCAGAGAGCAAAACCTTGCAGCACTTGTTTTGCATGGCGATGTTAAGTTTGACAGCACTTTTGGAATTGTTGTATTCAATTACAATGTATATGGCAACAGTTACATGCTTGACCACTCAAATGTGATTAGCGATTGGGCTCGCTTTTACATAAGCAGAAACAATGTTGTTCTGGACAATGTAACTCTGCGGGGCGTTAACATTACAAGCGGCGTGGAACTGAAAGGAAAAGGCAACGCTTTGATGATTGAAAATTGCTCTGGAGTTGTGCTTTACAACACAAAAATTGAAAATGCTGAAACGGCAGTTAGAATACAAAGTTCACAGGTTGCCATTGCAGGCTGCGTTTTCAAGAACTGCCTTCAAGCCGGCATTAAACTTGCACGCAGCGAAACGGTTGTTAGCCATTTGTATATTAAAGATAGCGTTTTCACAACAAGTTTCTGCGGAATTGTGTTTGTTATGGACGCATATAACAACCCTGAGCAAAGCACAATCAAGTTGGGCGGCGACGTGAGATTTTATAACTGGTCAACTTTGGACCAAATTGAAGAAGGGTTGGATATTGAAACAATCCTTAAAGGCGGCGGCGTTCCGTTCGCAGATGGGATATCTGGAGAAATCTACTCGCAACTTGAAAAAATCCTTAAAGAAGACAAAAGCGTTCAAGATTTTGCCTACACACCAGCAGGGAGTAAAACCACTTATTATAACTTTGCAATTATGCAAATGACGGCGGATGTATCCAAACTTATTCCTAAAATTTTTGCAGGAGTTGGCACAATTGACAGAACCGCACTTATTTCAAAATGCAATTACACTGATATCAGCCTTTCAAAAGCATTGTATCTTGGGGCTTCCATTCCGGTTACTTGCAATGTTATGTCACTGCGTGCACAGGGGGCATTTATTAAGCCAAAAGAGGATTACACCAAAGATGTCACCTTGAAAATAACACAACCGTTTGTTGAACTTGGAAATTCTTATTTTGAAACCGCTACTAGTTTTTAACAAAAAAGGAGGGAAAAGATATGGCAAATAAATTAAATAAATGTTTTATATTGTTGTTATTTGTGCTTGCATTTGTTTGCATATTTTTCCCTACGCCTGGCACAGATTTTGCCGAGGCTGCAGCAATTGGCGGCGTTTCTGGCAATCAGTTTATTCTGACAAATTATGTTGGCAGCGCCGAGAAGCATTTCTTTGTGGATGACAACAAAGAAAGCACACTTGTTAATGCAGTTGTAAAAGCAGGCGACACTTACTATTCCATTGTTTCCAGTGGAAACGGAACAAGCTCTGGTTGGGGAGAATTTCGCCCAACTTTGGATATGCAGCCGTTTATTGAAAAAGGGCTGCTTTATGCATCGGCTTCTGCCACAGTGACAACAAAAAATGGCACAACAATGACAATAAAAATCTCCTCTGGCGAAGATTTTGAGCAGGTTGTAACAAGCGGCGGAGAAGTTTCCACTCCACGTCTGCAAATTAAAGATTATAATCAAAATATACGCTTTACCTTTGAAGCGACATCTACAAACGGCAAAAACAATTTTGTTATGAGCCTTCCATATATACATTTAGACACACAAATAAATGAAGTGACACTTGCAGATAGCGACCAAACCGTTTCGGCAGGGCAACTTGTAAAAGTGAACGCATACAACGCCGTTACAAACCTTTCTGGAAGTTCTGGGAACTTTATGAGTTTTTCAAAAATTAACCACGCTATCCATTTCGATTTTGTCTCTGGGGAAGAATTTGTGAAAGTTGTTGGAACAAATTTGTCAATTTCGGAAAATGCAACGGATGGCACAATTATAAAATTTAGAGTTTACTCCAATAAAAACTCCTATTCCAACTCCTACCCAGACGATAAAGTTTTTTCATCAAATTATGTTACGCTTACGGTCGATTCAAAGAAAATTAATGTTAAAGTGACAACAGATTTTAAAAATTCAGTTCCGGGAACATTTTTTGGCGAAGGGGAGTATGAAGCAGGCAGAAGGATTTCGCTTTCTGTTTCGGCCAATAAGGGTTTTGAATTTGTTGGCTGGTATATAATGCAAGGGGATAATGCACAACTACTTTCGGACGAAGACACCCTTTATTTCACGGTTCAGCGCGGACAGAGCGTTTATGCCAAATTCAGAAAAAGCATTTCTGTTACAGGTGTAACAGTGCAAAGCCGCGTTTATGACGGAACAACAGAGATTAAAGAGGATGCGGTTGCTTATTCTTTTGATGGGCTTGAAAATGGTCACGAAGTTGGGGTTTTGGGCGCAACATTTTCGTTTGGTGATGCAAAAGCAGGGCAGAACAAAGCCGTTTATGCATCTTATGACAGCCTTGAACTGACAGGGAAAAATGCGGATATTTACAAACTAGAACAAAGTTTGCCAAGCAATATTGAAGGCGAAATTACAAAAAGAGATATCACAATTTCTGCAATAAGCGCAAGCAAAGAGTATGGCGAGATTGACCCAAAATTTGAATACGATGTTTCAAATTTCCCAGAAGAAGGGGATGCACTCGTGGGGGATTTGACCAGAGAGGCCGGCACAAACTTGGGCACATATAAAATTTTGCAGGGAACTTTGAACAGCGAAAGCAATCCAAATTATAACATAAAATTTAATGACAACGGCGCTTGCTTGGAAATTGTTGCACGTCACCTTACACTTGAAAATGTGACCGTTGAAGAAAAGGTTTACGATGGCACAACAAAGGCAACTGTAAGTGCCACCTTGGGCAATGTTTACAACAATGAGGATGTTTTGGCACAAGTTCTTGGCGAGTTTGTTTCTCCAAATGCCGGAGAAGACGTTGAAGTGAGAATTACAAGCGTGACGCTGTATGGAACAGATGCGCCGCACTATGTGTTAGAAGATTATCCACAAAGTTCGCATGGCAAAATTTCTAAAAGGCCAATCACGGTGACAGCACAAGAATGCACAACCACATATGGCGATGAACTTGCACTTTCTTATTCTGCAACAGGGCTTGTTGGGGATGATGAACTTTCTGTGGTGCTTGAAATTGACAGTTTCTATGTGGGCGAGCACGAAATAAAACTTGGAACTTTTGATAGTTCAAATTATACAATTGAAAAGTTTGAAAGTGCCACTTGCACAATAAACCCAAGGCAGGCGTATGTTCAAGCAGACGGCAAAGAAAAAACTTATGCAGAAGATGACCCAGATTTTACTTTTAATGTGACAAATCTTGTGAACGGAGATGCGCTTTTGGGGCAACTTGACCGTCAAAAAGGGGAAGATGTTGGCAGATACCAGATAACTTTGGGCAGTTTGAATCATCCAAATTATTCAATTGTGTTCACTGGCGATTATTTGCAAATAACGCCAAGAGAAATCACTGTTGCTGTAAATTTTTTAAATAAAGAGTATGATGCCACAAACAATGTTTCTTTTGACGCACAATTTTCCAACAATGTAAAAAATGAGCATTTTGAATTGCTTCTGAATGCATATCTTTCGGACAAAAATTGTGGGCAGGTTACAGTTAATGTTTTAAGCAAAAATATTGAATGTGACAATGCCGCCAATTACACTTTCACATATGAATTTTCAGAGCTTGAAGTTGAAATAACAAAAAGAGACGCCAATGTTTTTGTTGATGCTTTTAGCAAAACTTATGGGCAACCTGACCCAACTTTCACATACACAAGCAAAAATGTTCTGGATGGCGATGAACTTGATATTGTTATTTCGCGTGATGCTGGCGAAGATGCTGGGCAATACAAATATTATATTGCAAAAGAAGGAAATCCTAACTACAACATCTTTTTGGTGGAATCATATTTTGATATTTTGCCAAAACAGATTAAAGTTCTTGTGAAAAACGGCGATAAAGTTTTTGGGGCCGAAGACCCAGAATTTGAATATGAAATTCTTGATGATTTTTGCTTTGGGCAAACCGTTGAGCAGATAATAACAGGCAAAATTTCAAGAGAATATGGCGAAAGCGTTGGGGTTTATAATTTTATAACTTCAAATCTTTCAACAAGTGGCAACTATGTTTTTGTATGTGCTAACGAAACAAAATTTATCATCAACAAAAGGCCAGTTGTTGTTACAAGTTTTAATGCCACAAAAGTTTATGGCGATGAGGACCCTATCTTTGAATATAGCGTATCCAATGATATTGAAGGCGAAAGGCTTAGCGTTAAAATTTTGCGCGAATACGGCGAAGATGTTGGCGATTACAATCTTGTTTGTGGAACGGCAAACGATGCACGCTATACAATTGAATTTGTTGCAGGCAAACTGAGCATCACTCCGTGCAAGATTTCCGTGAAAGCGGTTGACAAAGCGAAAGTGTATGGGCAGGCTGACCCAATCTTAACTGTTACAATAACAGACGGCTTTTTGAAGAACAACGACCGCACTGAAGACATAACTCTTGGCAGTCTAATCCGTGAACAAGGCGAAAATGTGGGCTCTTATGTTATCAGTTTGGGGTCACTTACTTTTGGCGAAAATTATATTTTAAATTTTGAAAGTGGAAGGTTGGAAATTTTGCAAAGACGCCTTTCCATAAAGGCAGTTGCAAGCACAAAAACATATGGCGAACAAGACCCAACTTTGTGTTATGAAATGGACCCTGACGGTCTGGCATTTTCAGATACAATTAGCGGCAATGTGTCAAGAGAAAGTGGCGAAAGCGCGGGGACATATCAAATTCTTGTAGGGGACTTGAAAGTTTCGGACAATTATCAAGTTGACTTTGTAAGTGCGCCGTTCACAATTACAAAAAAGCGTATTCAAGTTATCCCAACAACGCTATCCAAACAATATGGTGATGAGGATGCGGAAATTAAGTATCAAATTCAGGGCACACTTGTGGGAGATGACACGCTTGGTGGAACACTTTATCGTGACCATGATGAGCATGAGGCCACAGGAAGATATCAAATTCATTGTGCACTTGAAAACCCAAATTATGAAATTGTTTTTGGAGAGCATTATTTTACAATTCTTCCACGAGAGGTGGTTATTCAAGCGGATGATTGCGTTCTTCATTATGGCGACAGCGAGGAGGAATTAACATTTAAAATTGTTTCTGGCAGTGTGCTGGAAGGCGACAATTTTGAGGGTTCTTTGCAAAGAACAAAAGGGAATTCTGCTGGCACTTACGATATTATAAGCACTCTCACGCTTGGCAGGAATTATAACATTCACTTTATTAAAGGAATGGTTACAATTTTGCCACTTGATATAACAATTCAAAGCAAAAATTATCAAAAAGTTTATGGGCAAGGCGACCCAAGTTTTGTATACGAAATTGTCAGCGGCAGGCTGATAAATGGCGACAAACTTTATGGCACACTTACGCGTGAACAGGGCGAAGATGTTGGCAGTTACAACCTTATCAATGGCGTTTACAATGCAAACTACAATATAACACTTCTTCCAGCAAGTTTGGAGATACTTAAGAAAGATGTTTACCTTATCTGCGAAGTTTATGACAAGGTTTATGATGGCAGCACTGTGGCATATCTTAAAAATGCATATGTTTCTGGCATAATAGACGACATTTCTCTTGATTTTGACAGAGAAAACAGTGCGGACTTTGCAACTGAGCAGGCTGGGAAAAACATTGCGGTGCGTGTGCATGACATTTCTCTGGTTGGCAAAAAGGCAGAAAATTACAATTTGGTTTTGCCACAGAACCTTTATGGCAACATAACCTTGGCAGAAATTGAAAAGGATACAGTGTCAGTTTCGGCAAAAGACCCTGTGCTGCAAAAAGATTATTCGCTTAAAGTTGCCAGTGAAAATTTTGAACAATCCATGAAAGTTCAAAATCATCGTTTGGTTTTGCAGTATAACATTTGGATGGAATTTGATGCCGAAAAAGTTAGCCCAGACACAATGTTCACTGTTAAAATAAGCCTGCCAAAAAGCATATTTAAAAAACACAACATTTTTGTTTATCAAAAAACGGATGACGGATTGTTAAACCTTGTTACCAGCCATAAGAACAAAAATGGCGAAATTGAAATTTTGGCATCTTCACTTGGAGAATTCCTTATTACAATTGAAGACGATGCATGGATTGATTGGGCAACAATAATATCAATGTTTGTGGTTGTGGCACTTTGTGCTTTTGTGGCAATTGTTGCAGTGGCAAAGCACGAAAAACATAAAAAGCAGTTGGGGAAATAAAAAATCTTCCAATTTTGGAAGATTTTTTTCTATAAATTTCACTTTGTCAAATCATCTTGTTGGGCTTGTGATGAGGATGTTGTTTCAAGTTCATCTTTTAAAATTTTGGAAACTTTTTGCAAATTTTCACTTGCCGTGAAAGGCATTGAACTGAAAATATCCATTGCCCCATTTGTCAATTCGTCATGCAGTTTTTCCATTGGGGTTTCTTCCATAATGTCAAGTTCGCTTTTCAAAGCGTAATACACTGTGCCGTCTCCATTTTGTTTGTAAACTGGGATGAAATAATATTTATCTCCAGAAGGCTGATATCCGCGATAGGCTTCCCCAACAAGAACTGCATCGGCAATAACATTTTTTAAAGCCAGTTCTTCTTCGCCCATCTTTTGGCAACTGCTAAGTGCACACTCTTGGCTTAAAAAGTTGATAAAATCGGCAACATAATCCTTTGACAGTTCTGCTTTGCTTTCAAAATCTTTGCCTGTCATGTAGTTTAAGGCATAAAGCGTGTTAGAACTGTCGCTGAATAAAACCGAAAGGCAATATTTATCAAATTCGTTTTTCCCTTCGCGCAAATTGTAAGGCAGCAAAGATAATGAAATTATCTCTTTTACATCTTCAATTTTTCCATTAAATCTTGAATTTGCATCTTGCAAAATCAGTTGATTTAAATGTTTGGACAAAATCTTCTTTTCCTCTTGCGTTGTTTGGTCAAGTTCAATCTGCCCATTTTCACCATATTGAAAATCGTTCCCATTTGGGTCAATCACATTTTCGGTGGTATGCGGATTTTTAACAGGTGGGGCGGTGTTTGCTTGCCACACCTCCAAAGCGTTTGCCATTAAAAATGCAACGAAGCCAAGCGCAAGGGTTATCGCTGTCCATTTATAAGTTACTTTTAATGCTTTTTGAGATGTTTTAACCAATTTTGCAAGCCTTTCACGCTTTTCAATTTCTTTTTTGGCACGTTCATCAAGCGGCAAAATATCTTTCCCTTTCAATTGCGAAAGGGAATTGCTAACAAAATTTTTGTTATATGCAAAATTTTTGGCCTTCATCGTTTATATATTATCATATCTTATTCCTCTTGTCAAGATTGTTTTAAAATTAAAAAGCCTTGAAAAAGGCATATTTGCTGATATATAAATGGTTAAAAATGCTTTAAATATTAAAATTTTTGTGTTATACTATTTTTAATATGAAATTGGAAGATATAAGAGTGTTTGTTTGTGTTCCGGGGGTTGGGGAAAACAACTTTGGAAGAAATGGACGACCGCTTTGTGGACCTTGACAGGCTGAAAGGTGAATACAAATATGGAATTAACAGCCAAAACAAGGCGGAATTTGAAGCGAACAAGGGGAACAGGGGCGATGTTATTCACAAGGATGCGAATGAATACATTGAAAAGTTGTTCTTGGAATACCTAGAGCATACAGACAAAATTTTATTATTCGCCCCAAATCCTGCAATGGTGGAAATGATTGTAAGGCACAATGTCCCTTATTGCTTGGTGTATCATTCCAAAGACAAAGAAACGGTTGAAGAAATTCGTCAAAGGATGAGGAACCGCGGCAACAAAGAAAATTTTATAGAATCAATGACTGGGCATGGAATTATGGAAGAATTCTATGAAAAAAGCGTGACTGACACAAGGCCGACCTTTAAAATGGAGTTGTTTAAGGGAGAATATCTGTCAGACAAATTGATTGCACTGTTAAATAAAGGCAAAACGCCGAAAAACTAATCTAAAAGTATGCCGCTGTAAATGAACACAAAGGGGAGATAGGAAAAAGAAAAAATGATTATAAAAAAACTGACAGAACAAAACGCAGAACAATTTCAAAAACTGATTTTGGATATGTATAGTCATCTTGAAAATCTTGAATGGTTTTCGCCAATGCCAACAGATTTTGAAAGTGTAAAAGATATAATAGCAAGTCCTCGGTTTTTAGTTTTGGGGGCTTTTGAAGGCGGCGACTTGTTGGCGGTGAGTTCTTTCGACTATAAATGTGGCAAACTTATAGGTCAAAACATTTTGCCACAAGATTGCACGCTTGAAAACACCGTTGAAATTGGTTTCACCATGGTTAAATCTAACTGCCAGGGCAAAGGCATAATGAAAAAACTGATAGTTGTGCTTGAAGAAATTGCCGCAAAGCAAAATTTTGAATATATTTTTGGAAAAGTGCATATAGACAACAACGCAAGTTTCAAATCGTTTTTAAGTTGCGGTTATACCAAATTTTGTGAATATGAAAAACCACTAAAAAGAGAGGAATTTTTGTCCTTTATTGAAAAAAAGATTTTAAAGCCGACCACAGAAAATAAAGCAAAATTGACTTTGCAAAAAGATATTTTAAGTGTTAGATATGCAATTTACATAAAAATATTAAAAAAATAACGGATTTTTACTTTGTTTGTAAAAAAAATTTTTAAAACATGAAAATTTTTGGCACAATTTGGAAAGTTTTGTGATATAATCTATGTGTTTACAAATCCGATTTGCGTATAAACACCAGAAACAGCAGGCGTGATTGAAGACTGCTGTTTTTTTATGCAGCAAAAAGGAGAAAGATATGGAGAAACAAAACACTGACAACAAATTTTTGGGGACTGAAAAGGTTGGAAAACTTTTGAAAATGTTTTCAATTCCTTGCGTGCTTTCGCTTATCATTCAGGCACTTTACAATCTTGTTGA
>CANQCE010000011.1 GCA_947589655.1 uncultured Clostridia bacterium
GGCAACTTTAACTGGACACCAATTCGTCAGTTTAAACTTATGTTTGAAACCTCGCGCGGAACAATTGATGGCGAAAAAGACGTTGTTTATCTTCGCCCAGAAACCGCACAGGGCGCATATGTGAACTTTTTAAATGTTCAGCGCACAACGCGTGCAAAGCTGCCTTTCTCTGTTTCTCAAATTGGAAAGTCGTTCAGAAATGAAGTGACCCCTGGCAATTTCCTTTTGCGAACCATTGAATTTGAACAGATGGAACACCAAACTTTCTGCAGAGATGAAGAAAGCATGGCAATTTATTACAAAACAAAGGAGAAGGCTTTGCAATTTGCTCAAGATGTTGGCTTGAAGAAGGAAAATTTGCGTTTTCATGACCACGAAAAACTTGCGTTTTATGCCAAGGCCGCTTGTGATATTCAATACAAATACCCTATGGGTTGGGAGGAACTGAACGGCGTTCATCACCGCTCAACATACGATTTGACCCAGCACCAGAACCTCAGCGGCAAGAGCATGGCATATCTTGACCCTGTAACCAACGAAAAGTTTATACCAACCGTTGTGGAATATGCAATTGGTGCCGACCGCTTAACTTTGGCAGTGTTGTGCGAGGCTTATGATGAAGAAACTTTGGACAACGGCGAAACGCGCGTGGTTATGCATTTTGTTCCAGCAATTGCACCATACAAAGTTGCAGTTCTGCCACTTCAAAAAAATCTTTCCGAAAAGGCGAAAGAGGTTTACACACTCCTTTGCAAAGAATTTATGTGCGATTATGACGAATCTGGTTCCATTGGCAAGCGCTACCGCCGACAAGACGAAATTGGAACTCCTTTCTGCGTAACCGTGGACTTTGACACGCTTGAAGACGGCACAGTGACCATTCGCGACCGCGACAGCATGGCACAACAACGTATGAAAATTGAAGATATTGCCAATTTTGTTGCTCAGAAAATCAAATTTTAACAAAAACAAGGCTGCATTGTTGTCTTTGCCACAATTTGAAAAACTGAATGCAAAATTTGTTTGCATAAAAAAACTCCTCTAATTCAGAGGAGTTTTTTTTGTTGCTTTTAGACGTTCAAAAGTCTAAGAATGTGTTTTTGTGTGATCATGAGAATCAAGTCAACAACCCAAATGAGCCAGCCGCCAAACACACGAATGATTGCAGCAACAATTTTGCCTTCTTGAAGTCTTGTTACAACGCCGCAAATCCAAGCTGTGAACGGAATGATTGCAAGGATTAAGCTTACAATCCAGTCAAGGCCAAAGTAATCTGATTTTCCTGCCATCTCACATCTCTCCTTTTAATAAAATTTGTAATCTTTTGTTACACTTTAATTTTAAAACCTAAAATTAAAAATGTCAACAATTTGAACAATAAATATATATGAATTTTTGTCCGCCACTATTCTTTAAATTGAAAATTTCAAAAATTTCAACTTTTTAAGGGGCAATTTAAGGGGGTTTGGGGCATCGAAACTTGGCAAATAAGTATTGAAATATGTTTTTTGCACAAGTTAATTTTGGGAGGAAAAATATGAAAGAAGAACTTAACAGTGGCGTTCGCTGCAATGTTACAACTTGCGCCTATAACGAAAAAGGCTGCAACTGCAACAAATTGGTTATAGATGTATCGCAAGGCGAAAAACCTATGCCAAACGGCGGTCAGCCACATTTTTGCAAGAGTTACATTGACAAAACAAAATAAGAGCCAATCGGCTCTTGTTTTTTATCTGAACATTTTGGTTTTGTTGGTGAGCATTGTCCAAGAAAGCAAAGTTCGGATAAGTTGCACCCAATAGGTGAGCAGAGCGCTTTTTAAAAGTTCTTGGCACAGCACAATTTCTGGCTCAATTAAAAACTGCCTTAAATATTCAATGGCAAATTCTGACGCCTCTTTTTCTATTTGAATTTCTTTGTATTTTAACAACACTGCAAAAGCGAAAATCAAAACGCTTCCGCCCACGAGCGCCAACCCAAGAATTAAAAACAATAGTTCCGGAAGGACTTCAAATACATAAAGCAGCAAAATAACCAACCCTGCCAAAAGCAGTGGCATAAAGAACAGGCCACAAACTCTGCCGGCACGTAGCATCTGCCAGTGCTTTTTAAGTTTGTCGCTGCTCACATCTTGACGAGCATGCCCAAGTTCGTGCGAAACAATTGCCAAGGATGCCAAACTGTTGGATTGCATGGTTTTGTCAGAAAGTGCAACAACGCCGCCTCCGTAATGGTCCTGATATTCTGGGCATTTTGCCACGCGCAACCTTCCATTAAAATATTGATTATTTAATGTTTGAACATATTGCAATGTTGTCAAGCCCGCGGTGTTCCGCTTTTCTTGGCAATTCTTTAGTTTTTCAAAATGATTTTGATATGAAAAATTTGATACCGCCAGCGCAAAGCAAAGCAGCAAAGCCACAACGATGATTAAACCGATAATTATATATGTCCACATACATTTATTATATATTATTTTGTTTTCATTTACAAATATTTTTCGGGTGCTGCAAAAACATTGATAATATGTTTTCACGTTACCAGCAGCACAGTGTCGCCTTTGTGCAGTTTTGTGCCAGCTGGCGGCAGTTGGTCTAAAATTTTGCCGCCGCTTCCGTCAATTTCAATCTCCAACCCCACCGCTTTTAACTGCAATAGTGCTTCCGTGAGGCTGTATCCTGTAACCTCTGGCATTAAAACTTCTTCCAAAACAACAGTTTCGTCATTTTTTGGAATATCGTAAAACTGGAACAACTCGGAGAAAAATTGTTTGCCATATGGCGCTGCAACAAGTGCCCCATAATATGCGCCTGCACTTGGCTCATCAACCAAAATCATGAACAAATATTCAGGTTCGTTCGCTGGATATGTGCCGATAAAACTTGATATATATTTTCCGCTTGCAATCTGCCCATTTTCGCCGTATTTTTGCGCCGTTCCTGTTTTGCCGCCCACATTGTAGCCTTCCACAAAAGTGAAGTCTGCCTGCTTGTTTTCTGCCTTTTGCAAAAGCATGTTCACCGTTTGGCTGGTTTGCTGCGAGATTATTCTGCGCTCATCCACCTTTGGCGAATATGTTTTAACGCCATTTACATCCACAATTTCTTTTATAACCGTTGGCGTTTTCCAAACTCCACCACTTGTTATGCCTGCAACAATGGAGAGCAGTTGAATTGGCGTTACAGCCACCGCATGACCAAAGCCCATGCGTGCCAAATCCACAGTTTTTACGGCGTTTTTTGGCATTAAAATGCCTTTGCTTTCGCCCTTAATTGTTATTCCTGTTTTTTCGCCAAGCCCAAATTTTTTCATATAATCGTAAAATCTGTCCACGCCAAGGCGCAGTGCCAAATCCATAAAGCAGCAGTTGCAAGAATTTGCAAAAGCCTCGGTTAAAGTTTGGCTGCCATGCCCAATGCTTTTCCAGCACTTTATGCGTTGCCCATCCACAACGCGAAAACCTGGGCAATAAAATCTGTCGGAAAGTTTTGTCACGCCTGCTTCAAGTGCTGCGGCGATTGTTAAAATTTTAAATGTCGAGCCCGGCTCATATGTGTCGGTTACCGCCGTCATTTTAGATTGCCCAAACAGCGCCGCCAAATCCTCCCTTGGTGGATTGTTCAGGTCAAAACTTGGCTTGGAAGATATTGCCAAAACCTCGCTTGTTTTGGCGTTCATAACAATGCCTGTAACCGCCTTTGCCTTTTGCTCTGTAAACGCCTGCAAAAGCACCCTTTCAAGCATTATTTGAATTTTGCTGTTTGCGGAAAGTGTAACATTGTCGCCTGCCGTTCCACTTACATAATAGCGCACCTTGCCGCCTATCTCTTTGCCTTGAAGGTCACTTTGAACATAACTGTATCCGTCAACGCCAGTAAGAAACTCGTCAAGTTCCGCTTCCAGCCCAGCCTGCCCAACATTGTCAACAGAGGTGAAACCCAAAAGTTGTGTCATTAAATCGCTATATACATAGTAGCGGCCAACATTTTCGGTAAGGTAAATCCCGTCAAGTTTTGCGTTGTAAATTTTCTGTGCCACATCCCCCTCAACCTGCATTTTCAGCAAAACTTCGGATATGTTTTTTCGCGAGACCTTTTGCAAAGTGCTTTGATAATCTAACTCTAAAAGTTTGGCTAAAACTGTTGCGGTGGCGGCAGCATTTTTTACCTCGCGCCCACGAACATACACATCGTAAGTGGTATAAGACACCGCAAGGCTGTCGCCTGTTTCGTCCAAAAAAGAGCCGCGTGGGGCGGCTAGTGCCAACTTTCTTGTCCACTGCTGTGTGGCGCGGATTTGTAGGTCCTCGCCATTTATTATTTGAACAACAAAAAGCCTGACAGTCAGGCTTAAAACAACAAATAAAAGCACAAGCAAAACTGCTTTAATTCGCTTTTGAAATGAGTGAAGTGTGTAAGGTTTTTCCAAAAATTAACCTCCAAACAACCCTCCTAAAAAATTGCAGAGCCTGTCAAACCAATTGCTCTTTTCGCCAATTGAACCAGCATCTAACATATCGTCTGGATATGTTTCCAAAAACTCCATACTTTTTTTTGTGGCATCCAAATTGTTGATATCTTTTAAATATTTGCCCAAATTGAAATTGTAGGTTTCTTCCACTTCAATATAGTTTGAACTGAACTGGTCAATTAATGCCGCATTTGTAACGCAGATGATTGCACTTGCCCCCAAAACTGCCGCCAAAACAATGCCTGCTGTTTTTTTTGAACGTTTTTTCTCAGCTTTCGTTTTTTTTGTTAGTCTGACAATCTTTTTGTTTTCCTCTAACAAATCGTAGTTGGGTTTTTCAATGATATTGGCAGGCTTTTGCTCTTGTTCTTGCGGCTCGTCAGTTTTTTCGTATACTTGGGCAATTAAAACCTCTTTTTCTTTTTCAAATTCTTCAAGTTGTTTTTGTTCTTCTTGCCTTTTAACATCCGCAACGGTCATGTTTTCAAAAGAGTTCAAATAAGAATTCGTTGGAGGAGGAGTTTGCACAAGTTCTTCCACCAAAGGCTCTTTAACTTCTTCTTCGGTTTTAATTTCCGCTTCAACTTTTTCAGTTTGCGTTTTAACTTCGGTTTCCACCTCTGCCGTTAGCCTGTCCATATATTTTATTCTCCTCCTTTTGCGATTATTCTTTTTAAAGTTTTCCCGCTATACGCAGTTTTGCACTGCTGCTGCGGCTATTTTTTTTAAGTTCCTCCTCTGTTGCCACAATCGGCTTTCTGTTAACAAGTTTGACGGTTGCCTTGTGCCCACAAATGCAAACAGGCGTTTTTGGCGGACAGATGCAATCTGTGCTTTGCAGTTTGAACACATTTTTAACAATCCTATCTTCCAAACTGTGAAAAGAAAGCACGCAGGCCCTGCCACCTGAAGAAAGCAGCGCCAGCATTTCTGTTAAAAATTCTTCCAGACCGTCCAGTTCCCCATTTACATAAATGCGTAAGGCTTGGAAAACTTTTTTGGATGCCCCACCGCGCGTGAACACAACTTTTTTAGGCATGCTGTTTTCAATGATGTCGCGCAGTTCAAAAGTGGTGGAGATTTCTTTGCTCTCCCTTGCTTTTACAATGTTTTGTGCAATTTTTCTGGCGAATTCTTCCTCGCCAAACTCTTTGAAAATATGTTCAAGTTGCTGGGCTGAAAAAGTGTTGACAATCTCTTTTGCCGTGAGCGTTTGTTCGCTCTGGTTCATCCGCATATCCAGCGGCCCATTGTTCACAAACGAAAAGCCTCTTTCTCCTTCGTCTATTTGGTGTGAACTCACGCCCAAATCCACCAAAAAACCGTCAATTTTTTGAACACCAAGGCTTTTTAAAACATTTGGCGCATTTTTAAAGTTGTCTTGCACAAAGGTTACAGTGTTTCCAAAAGAGGCAAGCACCTGCTTGCTTTTTTCAATCGCCTCAATGTCGCGGTCGAAACAATACAGGTGCCCACCCTTCAGTTTTTTTGCAATTTGATATGCATGCCCAGCGCCACCCACTGTGCAATCCACATAAATTCCGTCTTTTTTTATATTCAGCCCATCAATGACTTCGTTTAGCATAACAGGCTTATGTTTAAATTCCATCCTTTGCACCTTATGTAACAAACAATTAAGGTTGTTGTTCTTTAAGCCCAAGCAAATCAAGTAAAGATTCGGTAACTGATGAATTTTCGCCAAACCTGTCTTTAAGTTGCTGCTCAATTTCCTCTTTGTGCTGTTGAATATCTTGTTCGCTAAGCAATGTGTCGTTTGATTTATCCAAAATATCCTTTGCTTTGTCAATCAATTCTTTCTGGTCTTCTTCGGTGCCCACATCGTTTAACGCTTCTTCCAATTTATCAACAATCTGTGGAATATTTTCTTGTTTTAAGGCTTCATCTCCCAAAACATCTTTAACGGAATCATAAAGTTCAACCATGTCGTCAAGAGTTTCCATCTTTTCTTCATAGTCAATCTCATAATAGCCTGTTGCCGAGTTTGCAACATCCAACTGTGCCTTGATTTGTTTGTAGTTTTTGTTATTTGTTGGCGGATTTGAATATTTTGCTTCATTAGCAATATTATCGCCTGTCATATACCAAATAAGGTTTTTAAATATCTCGTTGAATACGCCATAATATTTTTCTGGCTCAGCGTTAGCATTTGCCGTTGCGCTTGTTTGAGTGGTTGTTATCATTGTGCCTTTTGCGTTATCTTTGATAGCGTTCAACATTGCACCAATCTCTTGCAACTTAACCTTTGAAATGTCCTCAGTGTTTATAGCAAAATCCATAAATTCTTCCAAAACTGAAACAACACTGTCTTCTGTATCTCTTAAAGTTGCCAGATTGCTTTCAACCTCCGCACCTGTCATATCTGATACGGCACTGTCTATTTCATCAAAAATTTTATCAACAAGCGGTTCAAAAACTTTTGCCTCAATAACTGGCCTTAAAATGTTGGATAGGCTGTCTTCTTTAACAATAGAGCGCAAAAGTTTCATCATATCAAAGTTGTTAGTCAAGATATATTTTATATAGGTTTTGTTGCCTTCCGTTGTTTCCACTTGTCCTCTGTTAAGGCTGTTAAGTGTTCTTCCAAGCAGTGTCAGTTCGCTGGTCCACTCAGAGTAATCGTCTTGATTTATTTTTGAAAAGTCAATTTCGTTCACATTTTTGTCAAGTTCGTCTATCATTTTGTCAAAAACCATCGCCCTTAAATTTGGCTCTGCTTTGTTGCCACTGTTAAAGGTTGCCTTTTCAAGTTGATAGAAAGGCATCAAAAGTTTTGCAAAAAGTTTTTCGTCTGTTGAAAGTTCTTCCAAAAGCCCATCGATAACATCGTCAAGAGTGTTCTTGCCGTCCGCAAATTCCAACAGATTAAGTTGTTGAACATCGTTTATTGGCTCGGAAATAAAGGTAAAGAAATCTTCATAAGTTTTAATTTCTTTCGTTTGCACATTTCCAGCAGTTTCCACCTTTACAGTGTCGCCAAGCAGGCTGACATCATAAATTGCCAAAATGTTTTCAAAAACATGAACTTCTTCGCGTGTTTCTGTGGCTGGCAAAACAAGAATCTCTAGCGAATTTAATTTGTCAAAAATTTTGCCGGCGTTCACCAAAAGGTTCCCCAAGTTATCTACATCTGAAAGTGCAGACAAAACATCTGTGTCCTTCAAAAGTGACGAAATTGGCAAGTCTTTGTTAAGTTTTATAAATTCGTCTAATATATCCATTGCGCTATCAAGCGTTTCTGAAACATTTTCAACATTAAAGTTCAGCCCAACAACATATCCATCGTCATTTTCAAACGCTTTTTCAAGTCGTTCGGAGGCATAATCTCCCAGAACATCAAATCCGTCATGGATGATATTTAACCCCAAAAGGTTATCAACAATGTCCAGTGTTTGCTCGCTCTTGTCGCTTATAATTTGCAAAATTTCTTCAATATCAGGATTGTCATAATTTTGATATTCTTCAATAATTCCGCTGGCAAAAACTGTATCGGCAGCATCAAACACTGCAAGCAAATCGTGTTTAAGATATCCTTGCATATTGGTTTCTTGGCTGAAAACATCTTTAAGTTTTAACAGCAAATTGTTGACAAGTTGTGGAAGACTTTCGGTGTATTTAAATGTGCTAACATAGTCTTTTACTGTTTCGGCAATCACGCCTTTGTAAAGTCCGCCATTTAAAAATGCCTTAACATCTGTTTTTAAATCAGCAAGGTCAATAGTGCCATATTCGCTATCCACAAATTTGTTGTATTCGTTTACAAAATCATCATAAGTATCAGACAAAACAACAAGTTCTTTTCTTATTTCAACTTTTTGTTTGTTTACAGAAATTTCAGAAAGCCCATCAAACATTGCGTTGTGCAAGCCTGCTGCCCCACAAATGCTGCCAATAACGCTGTTGTTATAAGCACTTATTATATCATTTACTGCATCTGGCACATAATCAGAAGCAAAGTCGTGGATTGTAGGCAGGTGGTCCCCCTGTTCGCCCAACACATTTGCCGTTGTTTGTGCCGCAACCGTGGTGCTAGCAGCAGTAATCTCTGCATAAGTTTTTGTTAAAGATGTTATTGGTGCAAACAAAAACACCATAAAAACAAAGCCCTCTAATGCACCTATGGCAGCACCATACCAGCGATATGGCTTGTGGCTGGCAAAATCTACCTTCTTCTTGTTAAACGCAATTCTTGCAACAATTAAATAAAAGATATCAAACACCAAAAAGACAAGCAGTGTTACAAACAAATACACTATTGGTGCCACAATGGCTGCTGGCAATTTTGCAAGAAATTCTGATGCTGCAGGATAAGCGGTTAAATCAAAAGAATCCTTAAGCAAAGCAACAATTATTTTATATAATGGTGCATCTGAGCCGTTTATGGAAATGTCAATGCCTAAAATTGCATTTGTGATTGGCTTGGTAACAAAATAGCCAATCAAAAGGCTTAAAAGCAAAAAGCCCACATGTAGCAAAGAACGCTTTAACCCCCTTACCAGACCTGCAACAAGTCCTATGGTTAAGAAAATAAGTAAAATTCCAATACTTGCCCAAAGAAATGCACTGCTCATAAAACAATCTCCTTTATTTAATATATTCTACATTATTTTTTTTCTATTTGCAACAAATTAAACACACAAAACTGTCTTATTTTGTCTAGTATGCGGTTAATTGTTTAAATTTATAATGTTTCCATCTTTAACGACAAAGTTTTTTCCTTCAAGATTTCTCTCGTCTGTGCAGGTTATAAAGGTTTGAGTTCTGCCCACAAATTTCAAAAGCCTTGCTTGGCGCTCTGTGTCAAGTTCCGAAAAAACATCGTCCAATAGCAGAATTGGATATTCCCCTTGGCGCTGCTTTAACGCTTCAAGTTCGGCAAGTTTAAGCGAAAGCGCAACCGTTCTTTGCTGCCCCTGAGAGCCAAAGTTTTTCACTTCTGTGCCGTTTAAAAATATATCCAAATCATCGCGATGAACCCCTATGGATGTGTAACCAAGTTTATAGTCTTTTTCAAGGTTTTTCTTTAAAAGTTTGCTCATGTTTTCTTCAAACTTTTCGTCCAGACTAACGCCGCATCCACATTTGTATGTTATGGCAAGTTCTTCCTTTCCGCCACTTATAAAATGATGCGCAGCCACGGCAAAAGGCAAAATTTCTTCCACAAACTTTTTTCGTTCAAACGCCAAAAACTTTGCCGCTGTTACAAGTGCCCTGTCCCAAATATCCACAGTTTCTTTAACCGCATCCAAAGTGCTGCAGTTTTTAAAAAGTTTATTTCGGTTTGCCAAAATTTTTTCATAGCGCGAAAGTTGATAAAAATACCTTTTGTTGCTTTGGCTTATGTCAATATCCATAAACCTTCGGCGCTCATCAGGGCTTTCTTTTACAAGTTTTAACTCTTGCGGAGAGAAGAACACAACATTAACTTCCCCTATTAAATCGCCAATTTTTTTAATAGGGATGTCGTTTATCTTAACACTTTTTTTCTTCGCTTTTGAAAGATTTACTTCAACAGTTACATCGCGATATTTCTTTTGGGTTGTCATTTTAATTTTGCCCGTATCTTCGCCCCAGCAAATAAGGTCTTTGTCTTTGGCGCTTTTAAAACTTTTCCCTATGCAGCAAAAATAGATGCTTTCAAGCAAATTGGTCTTTCCTTGAGCATTTTTTCCAATGAAAACATTAACGTTGTCATCAAAGTTAACGTTTAAGTTTTTGTAGTTCCTAAAATTTTTTATCTGCAGTGATACAACTTTCATACCAATTTATTGTAACACAAAAAACAAACATTTCAAACTTGCTTGACAATTTATTTTTTGTATTTTAAAATAAATTTGTAATTTTTGGACAGTTGAGGTATAAAAAATGCAAGATATTTCTTACACTTGGCAGCAAATTCTGGAAAAATTGGAACTTAGGGTTTCTTCGGTTTCCTTTATGCTTTGGATAAAAACCATAAAACCTATTGAGATTGACGACAAAGATAACTTTGTCATTGCGGCGCCATCCGTTTCTGCAAAAAACCAGATTTTGCGCAATTTTATAGACACAATTGGCGATTGTGCCTTTGAGGTTACAGGCAAACCACTAAAAATTGTGGTTCTGGACCAAAATGAGGAGATTGAATACTTAAAAAACAGCAAGGTGGAAGAACAAATTGTTGCCAAGAAAGAAGAAAAAAATCCTTTTGTGGCAAAATACACATTCGACAACTTTGTTGTGGGCAAAAGCAATCAGTTTGTTTATGCTGCTGCACGCACGGTGGCTGAAAACCCTGGAAAAAGGTATAATCCTCTTTTCATTTATGGTGGAGTTGGTCTTGGAAAAACTCACCTTTTACACGCTATAGGCAATTACATCCGCGAATATTCACCTGAACTTAAAATTCAATATGTTCCTTTTGATAAGTTCACCAGCGACTATATATCTTCGCTGTCTTCCCCTTCCAAAACACAAGCCGTTATGGAGTTCAGAGGAAAATATCGCAACCTTGACATTTTAATGGTTGACGACATTCAACTTATTTCAAACAAAAAAGAAACTCAGGAAGAATTCTTCTTAACATTTAATGACCTTATTTTAAGCAACAAGCAAGTTATCATCTGCTCTGACCGTCCACCACGTGAAATTTCCACATTGGAAGACAGGTTGCGCTCACGTTTTGCAAGTGGGCTTATTCACGATATTCAAAAGCCAGAAATTGAAACCAGAATTGCAATCCTTCATAAAAAAAGTCAACTGGAAAAATATAACGTGGATGACGAAGCAATTGAATACATTGCTGAAAATGTGGATTCCAGCGTTCGCGATTTGGAAGGCAAGTTGTCTGAGGTGTATTTTCTAGCCACACTTGCTGGCAAAAAAGTTGCCACAATTGAAGATGCCAAAGAGATTTTTGAAAACCACAGAGAAGAAATTAAAAACGAACTTACGCCTGACAAAATAATTTCGGTTGTGTGCGATTATTTTAACATATCTTACAACGATATCACTGGCAAAAAGAAGAACAAGGAAGTTGTTGAACCAAGAATGCTTGCCATATACCTTATAAGCGAAATTTTAAGCATTCCACTTGTTAACATTGGCAAACTTTTTGGCGGCCGCGACCACACCACAATTATGCATAGCCGTGACAAGATAACAGAAGATTTGAAAGTGAACAAGAAAACACAAACCTTGGTTAATGAACTTAAAAAAATGTTGACAAGTGTATAAAATTTTCTGTTATTCCACAAACTTATCCACATTTTTCTTCATGAACACTTTTCACAATATTTGGGGCCGATATCAAAGCAAAAACACAACATAAGGTGCTTTTACAAGAAAATTCCCTCACCTAAAAACCACTTATACACATTTCCACAGCCATAATAAATATAATAATAAATTAAAAAAAATAAAATAAACAAATAAAAGAGTGCGGCAAGGCTTGGGTTTTGCTTCACTCTTTTTCTTTTCAATGAAAAAAGATAAAAAACTTATGCTATTTATTGGACTTGAAAGCAAGTTTTGTGTTATAATATTTTTGTAATTTAAAGGAGATAAAAAATGATTGTAAGTTGCCATGGAATTGAACTTTCAGACGCATTTATGAGCGTTAGCAAAGCAATATCAAACAAAATAACAAACCCTATTTTGGAAGGGATTAAAATTGTGGCAGAAGATGACACTTTAACTTTAAGCGCCACAGACACAGAACTTTCCATTGAAAAGAAAATTAAGGCAAACATAAAAGAAGAAGGGGAAGCGGTTGTTCCAGGAAAGTTTATAACAGAGTTCATCAAAAAACTTACAAACGAGATGATTGAACTTGAACTTAACGATAAGAACCAAATGATTATAAAATACGATGACAGCCAATCCACAATTCAGTGCTATAATGTGCTGGAATATCCATCTTTTAAAAAACTTGAAAGTGCAAATTATTTTGGAATTGCAAAAAAAGACTTAAAAACACTTATTGCAAAAACCATTTTCTCAGTTGCGGTGGATGACAGCCGCCCAATTTTGAAAGGTGTGCTTTTTGATATCGACAAAAACACAATAAACGCCATTGCACTGGATGGATATCGTTTGGCAAAAGTGAAGAAAAACATTACATCTTCTCTTACAACAAGCATTGTAATCCCTGCAAAAAGTTTAAACGAAATTTCAAGGCTTTTGGATGACAGCGAAGATGTTATCAATGTTTATGTTGACAAAAGCACAATAATGGTGGATTTTGGAGATACAAAACTCACCTCTCGCCTTTTGGAAGGAGATTTTGTAAATTACAAACAAATTATTGCCGCAAACTACGAAACTGTTTGTGTTATTAACAAAGGTCAGTTTGAAGATGCACTTGAAAGAGCATCACTGCTTTCAAAAGTTGGGCAAGGCAACTGCGTTAAGTTTGATGTTAAAGAAAAAAATCTTTGCATAACATCCAATTCAGAACTTGGCCATGTTAAAGAAAATGTTCCTGTGAACACAACAGGAAAAGAACTTTTAATTGCTTTTAACGCAAGATACTTTATTGAAAACTTGCGTGCAAACAGTGACGAGTTTGTTAAAATTTGCTTTAACTCCCCTGCAAATCCTTGCGTTATTGTGCCAGTTGAAGGCGATGAATTTTTGTATTTGATTTTGCCTGTAAGGATGATTGGATAATTAAAAAAAACACCAGTTTTGGTGTTTTCTTTTTTTAATCTTGTTTTCCATCTCCAAGCCAAGCCTTAGCACACTCTGAGGTGATTTTCTCGTCATGATAAATAAGGTTAATTTCAGCATCTGTGCAAGGTTTAGGCTCTTGTTCAAGAGAAATTGTTTCAAGTGACTGTGCAGCGATAGCATTTCTTTCAGCCTCTCTGCCCTCTCTTTTATTTTTGAGCCACTTTTCACGTTTTGTTTTGTCTGGATGAGGCTTTCTCCTTTCTCCGTTTTCAATTTGTTCTTGTTTAATTTCTTTTGCTCTAACTTTGCCATTTACTTTTGTGTGTCCAGATTTTTCTGTGAGTTTTTCTTTTCTTAAAGACATATCATTTTCTCCTTTTGTTGTTACAAAAACATTATATCACCAAAATTCGACATGTCAAGGGGTAATTTTATTTTTTTTAGGAAAAATATTCTATCAAAGTGCATATTTTTCTAAAATCAAACAAAAAATCACGGCTTTTGCGGTTGACAAAATATTTTTTTTCCTTTATAATAAAGCGGTAAACCATTTGCAGTAGGAAATATTTGCAAAAATTTAAGGAGAAAAATTATGAAAAGAACTTATCAACCAAAGAAAAGACAAAGACAAAAAGTTCATGGTTTTCGTGAAAGAATGAGAACTAAAGGCGGCAGAAATGTTCTTCAAAGAAGAAGAAACAGAGGAAGAAAAAGAATTTCTGCTTAAAGGCTTTTTATGGACCACAGACTGAAAAAAAACAGCCAATTTAATTTTATTTACAAAAAGGGTGAGAGAGTGCATACAGACCATTTCACTCTTTTTGTGGTTAAAAGCAAATTTGATTGTTACAAAATAGGTTTTTCTATAAATAAAAAACTTGGAAAGGCAAACAAAAGAAACCTTTTACGAAGGCGTCTGAAAGAAATTGTAAGGCAAGCCCCTGTGCCAGAACATTTTAACTATGTGCTCATGGCAAAGGAAGGCGTTATGGAACTATCTTTTGCCGAACTTTCAAAAGAGGTTTTAAAGTTACTAGAAAAGTATGAAAAGAAAAAAAATATTTAAAAAAATTTTTTTGGCACCTGTTTACTTTTTTAAATTTGTGATATCCCCACTTATTCCTCACGCCTGCATTTTTGTTCCAACGTGTTCCTCTTATATGATTGCGGCAGTGGAAGAATTTGGAGTGTTTAAAGGTTTTTGGGTGGGCTTAAAAAGGCTTTTCAGGTGTGTGCCTTGGCAAAAGAAAAGAGGATATGACCCCGTTCCGATTAATATAAAAGGAGAAAACATATGGATTTTGTAAGCAGCACACTTATCACGCTTTCAGAGCCAAAAGGTTTTTGGCAAACGATACTTGATGCGTTCAAAAATGGGCTTGGAACATATATTCTTGCCGTTATTTTAATTGCCGTTATCGTCAGGTTGTTGTTTTCGCTGGTGGACATTGTTAACAAAAAAGTGACAATGAAAAACACCGAAATTAACAGCAAAATGAAGCCAGAACTGGATGCAATTAAGCAAAAATATGGCAACGACCCAGCCATGATGCAGCAAAAAACCAACGAGATTTACAAAAAATATCAGTTCAACATGATGGGCAGTTGTATTCCAATGCTCATAACCATGGTTTTGCAGTTTACTGTGTTTTTAACACTTTGGAACTCTTTGCAGGCAGTATCTAACTTTAATATTGCAGAAAAATATCAAGACATCAAAAACATATATGCAAATGTTATTAACATAAACTCTGACGAAAATGTTCTTAGCGGAATTGACGAAGTTGGTCTTGGCGAAAACGACCATTTGAAAGTTGAAATTTTAACAAACAAAGACGGCACAAAATATATGAAGGTTTTTGTTGTAAAGCCAGACGAAGAAATTGACATTGGCAGAGAAGTTGTTTTTGACGACAGTTTGGCAAATTCCAACGAGGCTGTGTTTGGACTTATCGACAAATATGTTCCAGAGCCAGAACCGGAAAATTCTGTTACAGCGCAAGAAAAAACTGTAACGCGTTACAGCAAACAGATTTTGGAAGCAGCAAACGATGCAGTGGAAGAAAATTATTTAGCCACCCAAGAAGGCTTTTTGTGGATTAAAAACATTTACAAAGCAGAAAGCCCAACAAGCCCAGTTTTTACAAAGGCAGAAATAAAAAAATATCTTTCTAACTATTACGACAAAACCGAAAAAGCAGTAGAAAAAGAGAACGATTACGAAGGCAAAATTTTTGACTACGTTATTGCTGGAATTGACACGAAAGAACTTGGCTTAAACGGATATTATCTTCTTACAATAATTGCTGTTGCAACGTCAGTGCTTTCGCTTTGGCTCTCAAACAGACTGATGCGCAGAAAAGGCGAGCCGGCGCAAAAACAATCTTGGGCAATGTATGTTATTATGCCGCTTATCATAGGCATTTTCACATTTATGTATACAAGTTTGTTTGCCATCTATTTGATTGTCGGACAACTGATGATGCTTGTTCTAACCCCGCTCACCACACTTATTGTTCGCAAATGGACAGACCATGACGACAAAAAGAAAAAGGAAAAAACCGAGGTTGTTGTGGACTATCGCAGAAAAGACATTTAACAAAAAGACCACCTACAAAACAGGTGGTTTTTTGTTATAAATGCAGTTATAAATTTTTATATCTCATATATTAACAACGGAATTTATAAGACAATTTAAGAAAAATCAGCAAAGAATGCTTGCTGACTTTTATTTAATCAAAGAAAGGGTCATATTTGTATAAATCAAGAAGGAAAAATTCGGTAACCAGGCGTATAAGTTCACCAGCGGTTGGCTTTTCGTCAATGCCGTATAGGTTTGCCCCAAACATTTTGTTCAGAGCGGCAA